>DONH01000142.1 GCA_003509235.1 Planctomycetaceae bacterium | reverse complement strand
CCACTGGGTTTATGAAAGATCTTGCCTCCCATTACCGCCGTGTACCCATGCTGACGAAAGTACTGTGGTATCGTCACCAAGTCATGGAATTCTGGCTTGTCGCGGAACCATGAAATAGCATCGGCTTGACCATACCTGCCTTCGTTACTCCAGATATCGATTGTTGATGACCGCAAGCCTGTCATCGTCGCCATTCGTGAAGGGTTGCACAAAGGCGCTGAGCAATAGGCCTGTTCGAACAGCATTCCGCGTGATGCAAGCCGATCAATATTTGGAGTTTTTGCTTGAGGATGTCCTCCTAAACAACCAATCCAGTCATTTAAATCATCGACGGCGATGAACAAGACGTTCGGCCTGGCTGTTTTCGTGTCAGCACAAGCTTGTTGCTGAAAAGAAACAAGTATGAAGAAGTGAAGTGCGATCAACAGTTTCGGAGCGAATTGACTTGTCTTCGCTGTGATCTTGATAGAAAAACGTTTCATTTCACTTCTCAGTAATGTGTTGAAGATAAAGGTGCTTATTTTGGTGCATCTTCAAAATGTGGATACCGATAGTCTGCTTTGTCATTCGTCGAAACCTTATGCGTTGAGCCATCATCAGGTTTGTAGATATAAAGTTTGCCGCCTGCGTGATACACGATTGAGGATTCGTCTTTCGACCAACGCGGGTATGCAAACCAGACCGGTTTCTCTTCCTCGTTTGCAAACGGCTGTGCGCTGGTTATCGTGCGGCTCGTTGCATCAAAATCTGCAACGTACAGCGTGCGTCCAGGGACTTGCCGCTTGAAGCCTCGCTGAAACTCAAAGCAGACTCTCGTCTCAGTTGGTGACAGACTGACTCGGTCAAGCACACCTGTCTTTGCCAAGTCACACTCGATGCGTTCGAATGTCGGATTGGTATTCTTTCCGGGTGTCATCAGGTAGTATCCCATGCCTTGGTCGGTCGGATTCGATCGAACGAGAATCCGTCCATCAGTGAGACACGTGTAGGCCCAGGTGTGATGTCCTGTGCTGGTGAGAGCGACTTCTTCTCCTGGTTTTGCACCTACCTTGCTGGCCATCACCACGTAACCACCCGTTTGTGGTCTCTTTCGATTCCAGATCGGTGTATTCGTCCCGTCGCGGGTCCAGGTTTGATTGAAGTCCGTATGGGTACCGTCGGTCAATTGATGTAGCCCGGTTCCATCGGCATGAATGATGTGTATCGCAGTTTTCCATTTCGAGACATCAGGATCGTTTTTCAACCTTCGAAAAAAGACCAGCATGTCTCCCGTCTTCGACCACGAAGGCTTGAAGTCGTTGTGTCCAGCAGTGAGTGGCTTATTCTCAGGTGTACCATAGGTATTCACGTGGATTTCACCATTCACGTAATACGAACCCCGACTCGTGATGGTCCCATCTGCTGTTGCGTTGTTGCATACGGTGATCTGCATACAAATCAGTGACAGGAAGCAGGACATTGTGAATATGAATTGCATGGTTATCTTTCAGTCACTGCTTTTAATGTTTTGTTTTTTCATTTCACATACAACGCGAAAGCCGGCAAGATACTCGGGCCTAAAGTGCGATCCTCCAGAAATGTGTCGTGTTGCCGAGCGAACATCCTGTGCGTTGCTACTAAATCCCCCACCACGCCAGACGTGTAAGCGTCCTTTCTCAGGCCCCTTTGGATCAGTGGTGACTTTCTTTATCAGGGTGGTGGGATAGAGGGCGTACTTGTCACTGCACCACTCGCACACGTTGCCGTGCATGTCATAAAGCATCCAGTGATTCGGTTTTTTTAAACCCCATGGATGCGGATACTGTTCCTTGGCCTTATAGGCATTGTTGAAATACCAGCCATAGTCATCAAGTTTGAAGGGTTTGTTTCCAAAGTGAAATACCGTTACCGTACCGCCGCGGCAGGCATATTCCCATTCGGCTTCGGTTGGTAGCCGGTAGATTCTGTCTTCTTTTTCACTCAAGCGTCTACAAAACTCTATAGCTTTTTTGTGAGAAACATACGTAGCAGGAGTGTTTGCCGATTCTTTCGTCAAAGGTTCATCAAGCCAAGGCGTTTCATCCATGACCATGGTGTAGTGCTCTTGAGTTACCTCAGAGACACTCATGAAGAATGGTGTTGAAATCTGAACTCGATGCAGCGGAGATTCATCTTTCGTGTTGGACCACTTAACTTTGGTGTCTGAAGACGTACCCATCTGAAACTCGCCAGATGGAATTGGAACAAAAATGAGACCAATTGAATTCTCAAATGCTTGACCGGTCTCACGCTGCTCCGGTGCTAATGAAGATGCAATGAAACTGAGGCTTGGCGAGGGATCAGAGCATCCTGCAAGCAAACTAACGGTGAAACAGAGTGAAACAAGTCCACTCCTACGTTGAGGAGTACACCTCTGGAAGGGAGCCATTAAAACTCTCCTACGATTTCACCACTATTTCGGGTATGAATTTTCTGCCAGATTCCTCGTTGCTCTGCGGGTCCACAATTATTTTGAGCGCCTTTGAAATCAATACTTTCTGTCACATATCTGGTGGAGGCATCGGCCATCAAAAACTGTGTTCCACCTGGGTGTTGGCTTCTCGCAGTCATCTGTCCCGTTTGCTGACTGTCGTAGCAGCCCATGGGTGGCGTACCAAGTGATCCAGATACAGCACAGTTTTCCATATCATCTGAGTATGGCTGGCGGCTGTTTGGTCGGCTTGCATCGTTGTACATGGCGGCGGTTCCGCTCCCTAACCCCGGCATGGCCCAGCATCCCCGAAGATCATTTTTGTTCAGGCCTGCTCGCAATTCATTGATCGCTACCGTGTTCGATGTGCCATCACGAAAATCTCGGATACGGATCGAAGAATTGACTGCACCAAACCCACCGTCAGACTGGTTGTCTTGTATGCCATGATGACACGGTGAAACATTCATTCCATAATTTCCACGAGCCCAGTTGCCACTCGCATAGGCACATAGTTCACCGCTCGAACTTGAATCAGACGGGCAAAGGAAGGCAGTGATTTGTTCCGATCGCTGAGGATTTTGATGTGGGGGGAGATCAAAGTCCCACTGATCGTAGATCACGCTTTGTTCCATGTAGGGAAGAATAAGAACGCACCAATTTGCACTCTTACCGGTTTGATCAGCGATTCGTGTTTCGTTTCCTCCTGAGCTGGTAAAAAATGGTGGGAATGAACGATTTGCATCATGGTAGTTATGAAGCGCGAGACCGATCTGTTTTAAATTGTTTTTGCACGAAAGCATTCGTGCAGACTCACGTACCTGCTGTACTGCTGGTAGAAGAAGGCCTATAAGAACTCCAATAATGGCAATGACAACAAGGAGCTCAATGAGGGTGAATGCACGATGATGCGTCATGCGTGAATCATTGTTGGTAGATCTCATTTCGGATACGTGCCTTTTTTCATGAGTAAGCATCTGTTGATAAAGATATTTCTTGATTATGCTCATCTTATTTCCCCCGGAATTAATTCTACTTCATGGACCATGAGCCCACTTGATCTGCCAGTGTCTGTAAATATCCACAGCCGATCGAGATAGAGCCCATCAGGCGTGCGTGCCAACGAATCTTGTTTTTCACGAACACATGGGTCAACGGTAAAGTCACTGAGTTGATAGACGGCTTCAAATTCTTTTTCTTCAGCTATTACAGAGACAGGTTGTTTTTTCAATAAGTCTCCACGAAACATTCCTGCAAATTCACCATTGTCATATGACACAGCAATACCAAAGTGAACTTGTGCCGAATCATGCAGTCGACCACGAACACGGAACGTAGCATGCGGAGTGAGAACAACAGGTGGTCCGCTCCGCCCGGATACAGGAATTGATAAGAGCGACAGGCTCACATTTGGATTATTAACTGGAACGAGAGGAAGAGACTTTTGAGCAGCTGGTCTCTTTTTTGTTGCTGGAAGCCACTTTCCAAACCCTCCAGTCTGTACATCCAGCTGACTCTTCCAATAATTTTCTGCGGCTGGTAGCGGCATTGGCGAGAGATCACCACCAGCCTCTGCAATCACACGATAGTCAGCAGGAATATCGACTGCATTTCCATCGACTAAATGCTTCAGGCGAACATTTCCCTCCCGGACATTTACCGTTGTAAACGCCTGCAATGCTTCCACTTCAAATCGCGTTCCCACAACTTCAATCACGGTCGATGGCGTTTGAATGATCATTGGCTTGCCAACGGGCTGTGGGACAACGTCTGCAGTAAATGCCCCTTGCTTGAGTCGTAGTTTCTTCTGCCCGACATCTGCGAAGGTGAGCATTGACGTGCCTGAGATGGTCACAATAGATCCGTCTCGAAACTGCAGTTCAAACCAAGAGTCCGGAGCCAGGCCCTCAATTGTGCCTCCTGTCAATTCTCTACCAACATGCATGTCGAGCACAACTTCACCCTGATTCCCTGTCCAGAGTAGTGAACCCTTCAGCCCGGTGATCGTGGCAATTGGGCTGCTCGCTGTTTGTAAGAGAACGATTTTTTCTTTTGGAGCAAAACCTGTTCGTCTCTGCAGATATAGAAAGCTACTGAAAAGGATGAACAAAATGGTAGCGGTAGTGAACGTCGCGAACGGAGAAAGCAAAAATGTGTTTTTACCTCCGGGTTCTCTAGTTCCTTTGCTTGACGGCAGAAGGTCTTTATTGTCTACAGGCTCTGCATGTTCGCGTATTGTTTCACCAAGCTCGGTGTCCCATTGAGCAAGTTCAACGAACTGCTGACGGGTGGCAGCATCACTATCAAGCAGTTCGGCAACGTGTTCTTTTTCAACGTCACTTAATTCGCCCTGCAAGTGACGCTCAAATAATTCATCTCTGGCCTGATTGGTATTCATGAGGCAACTTTCAGTCTGCTTTCAACACACGAATGAAGCTGCTTCTTCGTCCGAAAGAGTGCCTTTCGTACCGCTTCAATGGTCATACCAAGCTGATCCCCAATTTGCTTATATCCAAGTTCATCTGTAAATCGTGATTTCAAAACAGCGCGGCTGCGATCAGTAATTTTTTTGAGGCAATGCTGAATGGCATCGCGCCGAGACGTTGACTCATCATGCTTTCTATTGATCTGAAATTCATCAAATGCTGCATCAATTGCATCGTCCAAGAGTCGTTGTGCAAGTGACATATCTTGCTGATATCGACGTTTTGCACGCAGCACCTCAAGTCGGACAATCGAGCGACACCACGCCAAGATAGACGTACCTTCCTGGAACTGATCATATTTATTCATGACAACAATCATTGCTTCCTGCACCGCATCCTCTGCTGCTGCAAAGTTCCCAAGAAGTGAACGTGCGTAGGTAAGTAATTCGGTACGACATCCGAAAGCTGCATGCACGACGCGGTCTTTTTTATTTTCATGGTCACCCATCGAGGCAGTTCACATTTCTACGGATTTAAGTATGTATTTAAAAATTTCGGTGTGATGGACTCTTCAAGTTCCGACAAGTGCTCCTGTACGTGGTACTCTTTTATTGGAGTCAATGGATTGTGGGCAATGCTTACGCTGGCAAGTCCAAGCAGCGTACACGCCGGGATAACTAACACTTTCATTGAAATATCCCCTTCCTTCAGTTTTGACTGCAAATAACGACTACTCAATACCGTCTGCATTCACCGATCGTGGACATCTCATTGTGCATCTATATATAGAGGCCCTTTATTTGGAGGTAGTCAAAAGCCCCTTATTTGTCAAAATAGAACGTTTGGCCTGCAAAATGACGTTATTCATGCGGTTTCCCCCGAAAACCGGGGTGACTAAAATCGAACTGGGTGAGCGAAAGGAACATGCGCTCACCACTCGCTACTGTTCATGGATTAACTGGATCTACGGCGACCGATTCAATATCGAGTTGTTCGCTCACCCAGAGGGCCGAATCTGGCTCTATCCACGCGATCGAAGTACTTAAAAAGTTGACCGCAAACACCGCACCCGTTCTTTTGAAATTACCACGGTTCATATACTTGTTGTCTTATAGGGTTGGGATGGCCACAGTCCTAGTGAGCCTTATTGTACGTTGCGCCTATGCGGTACCGTTTGAAGAAGTGCAAGTTCTTCTCGGACGTTATTGCGTTGACTGCCATGCTGGTGATGATGCTGAGTCGGGCATTGCCATTGATTCGTATACAGCGAGCCATGCTCGTACAATCGATCGAGAGAACTGGAGAAGAATCCTTCGTCAGGTGCAGGGCAGGGCAATGCCTCCTGATGATGTAGAGCAGCCTTCTGACGACGAAAGAGAGCTCATTGCACAGTGGATTCTTGATGATGCCCTGAAAGTAGATTGTGTTGGTCCCGAGCGGCCAGGTCGAGTAACGATTCGGCGACTGAACAGGCACGAGTACGACAATACGATTCGCGATCTCTTCGGAGTTGATCTCCAACTTGCACAGACGTTTCCAAGTGATGATGTTGGATATGGATTCGATAATATTGGTGATGTTTTGTCTGTCTCTCCGGTTCTCTTTGAGAGATACGTTGATGCCGCTGATGAGATTGTCAGAACAATTATCGCGAGTACAGATGTTGAGGCGGCCCCGCGTCGACAGTTTGAAGGCAAGCGTTTCCCCACGCGTGGTCAGGTTACACGAGACTTCAAGCTGGAAGATACCGGCAAGTATGTCTTGCGGGTGCGGGCGTGGGGGGATCAGGCAGGAAATCAAGCCTGCTTCATGCTTGTTGGAATAGATGGAAAGCCATTACGAAAAGAACTTGTGCGGAATGATCGGAATCAGCCGACCGACTTTGAAGTAACTCTTGATCTGAAAAAGGGTGAGCACCAGCTTGGTGTTGCGTTTCTCAATGATTTCTATCTGAAGTCAGGACCACAAGGAAAAAAACTTGATAGAAACCTCAACGTTGATTCGATCGAGTTGATCGGACCGCTTGGCGTATTACCTGAATCACTCCCTGAATTTCATACACGATTTTTCCAGCCTCCAATTGACCCTGAAGCAACCGTCACGAAACAGACAGAGGCCATCAAAAAACTGCTGAATCCACTTGCGTCACGTGCTTTTCGTCGGCGGGCAACTGTCACAGAGGTTGAAAGCCTTGGAAAAATATTTTCATTAGCCCGTCGAAATGGTGAGACCGTTGAACGGTCAACACAGCTGGCAGTCGCAGCCATACTTGTTTCTCCATCATTTCTTTTTCGGATGGAGATTGATCCAGATCCGGGTGCAGTGCGTGATTTGAATGATTTTGAATTGGCTACACGACTTTCATATTTTCTGTGGAGCAGTATGCCGGACGATGAATTGTTTGGTGCTGCTGCACGGGGTGAACTTCATACCGAAGAACAAATTGTTGGGCAGGCACGGCGAATGCTGCAGGATGATCGAATAGAGGCACTCGTTGAAAACTTTGCTGGGCAATGGCTTCAGCTTCGAGGGCTTGAAGAGGTAACTCCTAGCCAGAAGAAATTTCCAACATTTGATAATCAACTCAGGGAGGCAATGCTTCGAGAGACCGAGCTCTTCTTTCGTACGATTGTGTCAGACAACAGAAGTATCCTTGATTTCCTAGATGCTGATTACACGTACGTAAACGATCGCCTTGCCAAGCACTATGGGTTATCAGGAGTATCTGGCCCCGAGTTCAAACGAGTCTCTCTTGAAGGCGGTCGACGAGGTGGCCTGCTCGGGCAGGCCAGTATCCTGACAGTCACATCGGACCCGACCCGCACAAGTCCAGTGAAGCGAGGAAAATGGATTCTTGAAAATCTGTTTGATGCCCCACCTCCAGAGCCACCACCAAATGTCCCACAGCTTGCCGAAGGAGATTCAGCACAACTCACCGGATCATTGCGGGAGCAAATGGAAAAACATCGTGCAGATCCGGCCTGTGCTTCATGTCATAAAATGATGGATCCACTTGGCTTTGGACTTGAAAATTACAATGCGATCGGAGCGTGGCGAGATCGTGAAGGAACTGTAAAAATTGATGCGACTGGAGAACTTCCGACTGGACAAACATTTGATGGCCCGCACGAGTTACGTCGTCTTTTACTCGAGCGGCGGGATGATTTCCGTCGATGTATTTCAGAGAAAATGCTGACTTTTGCCCTTGGCAGGGGGTTAGAATACTACGATGCATGTGCAGTGGAACGAATTGTGAATCGACTGAAACGTGATGACGATCGTTTTGCTGTTATGGTTGAAGAAATTGTAAAAAGCCCTGCATTTCGACAGCGCGAATCTGGAGAGAGCTAATGAGAAACCAACTTTCAAGAAGAACCGTCTTGCGAGGCGCCGGGGTCAGTATTGCACTACCACTTCTCGAGGCGATGGCTCCAGTATCTGTTCAGGCTGCAACAGGGTATGGTCGAGAAAAAGAACCACTGCGGATGGCATTTGTCTATGCACCAAACGGCATTTTTATGTCGGATTGGACACCACAGGACGAGGGCAGTGGATATAAACTACCCCCAACTCTTGAACCACTTCGCGAATTACAGAACGATTTTAGTATTCTCAGTGGTCTTGCCCAGCATCATGCGAATGCCAATGGTGACGGAGGTGGTGATCATGCCAGAGCAATGGCAACTTTTTTAACGGGTGCGCAGGCGCGTAAGACAAATGGTGTTGATATCAAAGCCGGCGTGTCAGTCGATCAAATTGCTGCAGCAACGGTGGGGAGGCGGACACGATTTGCATCACTCGAGATAGGTGCTGAAGGTGGCAAAACAAGTGGGAGTTGTGATTCTGGGTATAGTTGCGCCTACTCCTCAACAATTTCTTGGAAGAGTGAAAATCAACCCGTTCCAAAAGAAAAAGATCCTCGACTTATTTTCGAGCGTTTGTTTGAAGGAACACGTGCTGGTGAATCAAAACAGATGCGGGAAAATCGGCTGAAGTTTAGTCGGAGTATCCTTGATTTTGCTCTCGATGATGCAAAACGGTTGCAACAGGTCGTTGGACAGGCAGATAAGCGAAAGCTTGATGAATATCTCACAAGTGTTCGGGAACTCGAACAGCGGGTTCAAAGAACATCACAGGATAAATCAACCGGTGCAAAAAAAATGACAAAACCAGATGGTATTCCTGACAGCTATCGGGATCACCTGCGGTTACTCGCTGATCTTCTCGTTATGTCGTTTCAGGTTGATGCCACACGAATTTCAACACTCGTCTTTGCGAATGAAGGAAGTAATCGTAGTTACGATTTTATTGGCGTGCCCGAAGGACATCACTCACTTTCACATCATCGAAACGATCCTGAAAAGCAGGAAAAAATTAAGAAAATTAACCGCTTTCACACTGAGCAGTTGGCATATCTCCTCAAGCGGCTAAAGTCGATCCAAGAAGGTGATAAATCAATTCTTGATCGAACAATGCTTGTTTACGGAGGCTGTATTGGTGATGGCAACCGACATGATCATAACCGGCTTCCAATCCTCCTTGCTGGTGGTGGAGATGGCAGATTAAATCCTGGTAGGCATGTGCGTTATCCGAGCAAAACACCACTGATGAATCTCTATGCAAGCATGCTGGACCGTTTTGGTGTCCAGGACAACATGCACGGTGATGCCACAGGTATGCTTGAAAATATTTAATAGTACCAGTAGTCCATGCTGACTCTGGTTGCTGTCAGTCATGTGATTTGCTCTCGAGTGCAACACACGAAGCACAAACTGTTCGTCGGTCTTTGCCCAGAATGACTGGAGAAAGTTTTTAGGCCCCGTGGCTGAACAATTTGTT
>DONH01000018.1:514-10983 GCA_003509235.1 Planctomycetaceae bacterium | reverse complement strand
CTAAGCCGATTCATTTTAAGAATTATCGATATGAACCGCTTCTATCGACTAGAAACTGTGACTCTTGAACACCAGACAGCCTACTCGTGTTCAGCCAGCCATCTTTCGGCATCAAGAGCCGCCATGCAGCCGGTGCCAGCTGCCGAAATAGCTTGGCGATAATAATCGTCAGCTACGTCGCCAGCTGCAAAGACACCCTCAACATTCGTCGATGTACGAAAGTGGTTTTGCCAAACAATATATTTCTTCTGATTAAGTTCCAATTGGCCATCCAAAAACGCCGTATTTGGCGTATGACCTATTGCCAAAAATACACCCGCTGCTGGTACTGTGGTTTCTTCACCAGATTCTGTTGTACTTTGCAAGCGAACACCGGTGACACCATCATTGTCATCACCGAGAACTTCCACCAGTTGCGAATTAAAATGAATCTCTATTTTCTCACTATCAAGCGCTCGTTTTGCCATAATCTTGCTCGCACGTAATTCATCTCTCCGGTGAATAAGATGTACGCGGCTTGCAAACTTTGTGAGATACGTGGCTTCTTCAACAGCTGAATCTCCACCACCAACTACAACGAGTTCTTTGTCTCGAAATCTTGGAAGCGCTCCATCACAGACTGCACAGGCACTGACTCCACGATTCTTAAAACGTTCTTCACTCTCCAATCCAAGCCAATTGGCACTTGCACCTGTTGCAACAATCACACTCTGTGATTGTATTTCACCACCACCTGCTCGCGTCAAGGTGAATGGCCTTTTAGAAAAATCGACCTTCTGAATATCGTCGGTAATGATACGGGTACCAAAGTTGACTGCCTGTTGTCGCATCAGTTCCATTAGCTCCGGGCCCGTCACACCTTCACCAGCGTGGGGAGCCATCATCATTCGACGATCTTCAGGGAGTGCTGAATCTAGAAATGCAGCCAGATTGCCCGCCGGGAAGCCAGCATAGTTCTCTACTTCACTTGTTAGCGCTAACGGGCCAAGCGGCAAGGTTCCCGCCATACGGTTCTCTTCAGTAATAGCCCCCTCAAAAACAAGTGGCTTCAACTGGGCTCTAGCGGCATATGTTGCGGCGCACCAACCTGCTGGTCCGCTCCCAATGATGACTACATTCTCGAGTGAATCTTCTGACATTCCTTACTCCCTTGGGATTTTCGCGGCGTGCTCTCACTATTGTGCCCACGCCGACGTTCTCAAAATAATTTTTGCTGGTCGCATGATAACGTGAAATGCACATTCCTGCGTGTACGCGTCATCTCGACAAATTCTTCTTACTTTTGTCACCCGTTTCAGCACAACACTCGCACCAGTACTTTTGCTTCCCTCCCTCCAATTTCAACCAGTTTTGGGCTGCTTACCCAACTCAAGAGGCAATGGATTAGTACAAAAAAAGCAACCACGCCTCGCGAACAATCCAGTGTTTTTTGTAATTTTTACGCACGGTGGTATCATACTCCGTTGTTCTGAATATCACTGGCATGTAAAAATGATGCGGAAAATACACGATTTTATGAGCGTTGATCAGGTTTCTAGACTGTTTAATGCAATCCCTGATGTGTCCTTCTTTGTAAAAGATCGGCAAAGCCAGTTTGTCCATGTCAATGACTGCTTTGTGCGCCTTCATGGATGTTCAGATGCATCTGACATGATTGGAAAGCAAGATTTTGATTTTCATCCACCCGCTCTCGCTGCGGAATATTTTGCAGAAGATAATCGAGTCATGGAATCCGGAAACCCAGTCTACGATCAGACTGAATTGGTCACGCATCACTCTGGCATGCCTCGGTGGTACCTTATCACTAAATTGCCTCTTTCAGACTCTCAGAACAACATTATTGGCTTAGCTGGTGTCATGAGACAAATTGATCAGCCAGGCGACAACGCTCCTAATGATTATCAGCGTTTGACTCCGTCTCTTGAGTACGCTTTTAACAATTGCTGCCACAATGTAAGCATACCTGAAATGGCAAAAAAGTCTGATCTCTCCACGAGCCAACTTCAACGAGACTTTCGTAAATTATTTCGGATGAGTCCGGGGGAATACGTTATGCGTCTTCGTCTTCAACTTGCTCAACGACAACTTATTAATTCAAACAACGCGGTTGGAAAGATCGCTTCGGACTGCGGTTTTTTTGATCAAAGTCACTTCACTCGTGCCTTCCGAAAACACACTGGCCTCGCACCTTCGCAATACCGTAGTAAAGCATGGAGACAAAACACTCCTAAAGAATAGCGAGCGGGTTTCGTCGCTCTTCTAGTGTTCCGCGAGTAACCCCGATACGATTTGCTGCTCTGAGTTTTGCCCACACTTCCCTTCCAGTAACTTCACCAACCAGAAGCTTTCTGTATGCTTCAAGAATACCTGTCATTTCTTCTTGACTTTGATTCAGCATTTCAATCCGCAGGTGCTTCACTCCTTTACTAATGAGTTGCGTCACCACTTCTGCCCCACTTTGTGGCACAGCATTGAAAAGCATATTGCGACAACCAACATCAGCAGTCAGCAGATGATCGACAGCGATTCTATCCCGCAACTGCACAACGTGATCATCACACGGCCTGCCGCAGTTTGTCTTATTTGTACCGGGAGAAAGAACCGAGCAGAACACACAATGCTCCATATGGAACATTGGCATATGCTGATGAATGACGACTTCGAGAAGATTCCCCGCCATCGCTGAGGCCAAATTCACCAACTGTTCACGATTGCAATCATAGGAAACTGCAATTCGCTCAACACCCCGTTGCTTAAAGAACTCAACAGTGAGCGGATTTGTTGCATTAAATGAAAAGTCAGCAGTGACTGGAATACGCTTGTCCCTGAAATATTCGAGGCCACTGAAATTACGTACGAGAACACCGGCCGGATCAAACTTGGCTAACGAACTAAATATTCCCATCTCAGATGGTTTTTGTATGCGTGGTGTGGCAATAAATAACTGAGCATTTTCTTGCTTCGCCATTTCCACAGCTTCCCGATACTGCCGAATGTCAGAGAAATCTGCTGCAAGATTCCTCTCCCCTAGCTGAAGTACTGAGTACAACTGCTTTAACGTTCGCACCATGACGTGCAACGTTGGCTCGATACTGCTGGCTTGCTCAATAGTATTTTTTAGTGAACCAGTCGACACGACTTTCTGAACGACACTGTTGATATCTTTTACGCGTTGGCGAATCGGCCGAGAAATAACCAAGTCTTCGAGTGCTACAATCAACTTTTTGCGAAGGCTTCCCAAGACACTAAATGGTGCCATCGGATTGCCTGTAATCGTGGATTCGATACCACTTAGCATAAATGGTGTTCCACCAAGACGACCGAGCTGTTCTTCAAGCACGTTGTGCGTCAATGGATGCCGCTTAGCCTCTGCCAATTCTATCTCGGTAGTGACATGACAGCTTAGGCCGTTTGGAAGTGTTGCCGTGACGTGCAATGGCTCACCAACATGAGCTATGACTTCAAGGCTAATGGGCTGTTGCCTTCGCAGGTATTTTGTCTGAAAAGACTTTCGTAGACGCTGCGTCACTTGTGGATCATCGGTCTTCCATACCTGCGAACCCATTTCAATCACATCAAAATCGATGGCATCTCGGCCAAATGCAAGTTCAACAACGCCATGACTTACAGATTCTGTCAGTGAACGACCATGATGAAATACCTCATAGACCCTGGCTCCCTGGGATACTGCGTTAGCCGAGGTATCAAAGGCGACGCCGTCTCCTCGCTTCACTGGCGCGGTGAGTTCAACCGCAATACGTTCGTGTGAAATGCCACATATCTGGCCAAGTACTACCCCACGTTTTGCACTGCTTGTCGCCGGAACAAGCATTTTGTGATCACAGCCATTGAGCCAGCCCGGAGAGAATCCACGTGAGAAAGTGAGTTCCATTTCCTCAATCTGCTTTGGCTCAAAATTGACCGAACTTCCAGATACAGCTGAATCAATAGCTTGCCGGTAATTCCGTGTAATTGAGGCGACATACTCAGGCGCTTTCAGGCGCCCTTCTATCTTCAGTGAAGTCACTCCAGCGGCTATAAGTTTAGGCACAAGGGCAAAGCCTGCTAAATCCTGCGGAGACAACAGGTACTTTTGATTCCCTAAGTCAACGTGTTCTCCATCGCAAATAACCTCATATGGGAGTCTGCACGCCTGAGCACATTGACCACGATTTGCACTTCGACCACCCAATGATTCACTGGTCAGGCATTGTCCGGAATAGGCTACGCACAGCGCACCATGAACAAATACCTCTAGTGGCATCTCGGTATTCTTTGCGATGTCTGTAATTTCACGCATTGACAACTCTCGCGCGAGGACAACCCGTTGCGCACCAATCTTTTCAGCCAGTCGGATCGTTTCTGCACTGGTTAAGGTCATTTGGGTCGATGCATGGACCGACAATTCTGGACAAATCTTTTTTGCAAGACATGCTGCACCTATTTCTTGCAAAGGATTGCGTCAGCCCCAGCATCTGAAAGACAGGCAAGTGTTTCAGCGAACTGCTGCAACTCTTCCGTAAAAATAAGTGTATTCAGCGTGACGTAGCCTCGAACACTGTACCGATGTAGAAACTGAATCACTCTGGGTAATTCATCAGGTGAAAAATTCTCTGCTCAAGCTCGTGCATTGAAGCCAGAGTTCAGCCCGAAATAAAAGGCATCAGCCCCATTCGCAACTGCTGCACGAAGGCACTCAAAATTTCCAGCTGGGGCAAGGAGTTCGATTTTCGATAGAATTCTGGACAGTATAGTTTCCATTAAACAATCACCAAAAAATCTGGATCTTGTACATTTTCTAGTGATTTTTCTGAGGAAGAAAACTTTGGCAAGAAATGTCTCTACCCTGTCGTGACAATCTTATGACGCTATCAACACTATCCGAAGATACTGCATCACCAAGTAAAAACGGCTGCTGAAAAAGCTATCAGCAGCCGCATAAACACACGCTCAGATTAGGGTACGAAACACTCTAATTGTTTTTCTTATTTTCGCGAACAAAGCGAGTTTGAAATCCTTCTGGAATCTCAATACACGCAACCATCTTTCCAGTGAGAGATTTAATTTCTTGAATATCATTCTCTTTAACGTCTTCGAGTTCACTCAGATAGCTTTTGAACGTATCGACATCGGCTGCTTTACTCGAAATGTTTGGAGCAGCCTCTTCTAGTTGTGAAAGGAGTCCTTTGCCGACAGTTGCGCCAGTTTCTTCCATATCATGCGCCTCCGAAAGCAGACTTACGACTTCCATTCGAACTTGCATAAGCTCGGGTGGCACTGAGTAACTCACACGTTTAACGTCAGAGCAACCAACAATGAGCAATCCAGCCAATCCAACAAAAATAAATTTTTTCCGTAACACACTTTTCTCCCTTGTATTGAGCACAATGCTCCAAAAGTTAATGAAGAAGGTCTTAAATATGGGCTATTCTTTAAAAGAAAGGTGCCATCGCGCCGACCGTACCCGACGCAATGACACCTTTCAATTTTTACAGATGTACTTTTAGCTTTCTACGAGCAAACTTAGTAATACTCAATCAAGTTTTTCCGTACTGCCATCTGCCCGAGTAACTGAGGCCCGATAGACACTACCAGGAATAGATCCACTTAGAAACTTTGTGGATCCATCACACAAAAGCGTTCCAAAAACCTGCCCTGTGTGGCCAGAACTGCCACCGTGAAAATTTCTTTTCCAAGGTTTATCAGCCAGAGTGAAATGTTGCATAGCCTCTGATTTGGCATTATCCGTAGAAAGCCAAGTATTCCAACCATGTGCCCATTGTGTCCACTCAGAAGCCGTTGCATTTTCTACAAGACAGATCGTGTTTGACAAACCATCTTGAATTTCTGCAAACGGAAGCAGGCCCGAATCTACGCTCACGGGCGAGGGCACTGTACCGCCCCATGCACCACCGTTCATCCCCAGACGTTGTTCACGCCAGTTCGAGCCCTTATTACCTGTATGACCAACCATGCTCGCCTGCCAATATCTTTGGCCAAGATTCATTCGGTAGACCAGTGAGCCGTTCCTCTCAAATCTTCCACTCCGGCTACTGTAAGCCTCCGGAGGATCGAGTGCTGTTACCACTCCTGCACTTGTCTGCTGTTGGCTACAAGCTATCCCAGGATCCCAAGACGGACACAATGCAAAGCTAACATTGGTCGTCCGTGCAAAGTTCCTCGCAGCGTTTGAGAAGGGACTGGAGAAAGGGTCTTGTGCACCCGAGTTTGTTGATAACGTTTTTAGCTGTTCGAAGATATTATTTTCTTCAGCAAACGGAAGAAGGAACACCATCCAAGAGTAACATTTATTTGTTCTTCCAGCATCAGATCCCATGTTATTCATATACGATCTACGTGTGCCATCCTCATAGAGTGTTGTTGATGCCGGAAAACGCGCATCACCCTTCCTTGCATTCGTAGATGCGTAATTATGCATTGCAAGGCCCATCTGCTTGAGATTGTTGCCACAAGACGATCTTCGTGCTGCTTCTCTTGCCTGCTGAACAGCTGGAAGAAGTAGACCAACAAGTACGCCGATAATCGCAATAACGACAAGAAGTTCGATGAGGGTAAAACCACTCCTGCGTTGTATGTTTTCCATAGAAATCACCTGTCTCTTTAATAAATAGTTTTAAAACACAATAGTGAAAGTATAAGAATTACATTTTCGCACAGCAAAACATTTTTTGGAATTAAATGCATTCGCGATTCACCTACTAGAAACATTATATAGCTTAAATCGCAAGCACCGGACATCGTTGCAAACTATTAAATAAAAAAGGTTACTGCAATATTTTCATATTTCAGTAACCATAACGATTTCTATCCAAATAATTTTCTTCTTTGGCTGAATAAATGCACAAATATTTTCAATACGTATGAAATATTATTTCTTATTCTCCCGAACAAATGGAGGTTGAAATTTTTCAGGAATCTCAAGACAGCCAGCCATTTTCCCAGTAATTGATTTTATCTGCTCTTCATCTTCAGGCTTGCATTTCTTGAGTTCCTCCAGCAACGATTTGAATTCCTCAACATCAGTTGGATTATCAGAAATCTTATCCGCCGCTGCTTCAAGATCATCAAAGAGAGCCTTGCTTACAAAGTATTGGTCATTTGTTTCTTCAAGCGTCGTAGCTATTTCCATCCGCTCTTGAATTTTCTCAACCGGAATCGTCACGCTCACTCGATTACTGGAACATCCGAAAAAGGTTAGGCCGAACAAAAGCATGCCGAACTGTAGACGCTGATTGAATCGCATATTAAACCTCCAAGATTTCATTAAAAAATTGACACGTTTCTCGTGAACACTGCCAACAGCCTGCAAACAGAACTTAAACGTTTCGGCTGTGCCCTAAATTTCTTAGGGCACAGCCGAAAACTATTTCAATTGAGAACTTTGTACGATACTTGCCTACAAAATTCTTTCTGACTATTCGAGTGTGCTTACTCTGTTATCAGCACGACAAATTGCATTTCGCCATGTAATTTGATCAATATCAGTACTAATGAACTTCGTTGAGCCATCGGCCATCAAGACACCAAAAATACCGGGATGACCTGAACTACCGCCGTGAAAGTTCCGTTTCCAACCATGGCTGCTCACAGAATTATGATTTACGTCTTGCGCATCATTAATGCCTGCCCAGATAACAGAACCGTGCATGTTACGAGTCCACTCACTTAGGGTTGCATTTTCGACCAATGCAATGGTGTTTGTAAGACCATCTAGGAATTCTGCAAACGGAAGTAAACCCGCATCTACTTGCTGGTTTTCAAAAGCACCACCGTTCATGCCAAGCCGTGATGTTCGCCAGTAGTTTCCTTTATTACCTGAATGACCAACCATAGACGCCTGCCAGTAACGACGGCCAAGATTCATCCTGTACGTATGAGAGCCACCTGGAGTAAAACGACCGCCTCCTCGAGCTGTAAACGTTTCGGGTGGATCTAGTGTTGTTAAAGAGAAATCCGCGTTGTTTAATCTATTAGTAGTAATTCCAGGGCTCCACGAAGGACACACAGCGTAATCGAGTGTTACTCCCCGGGTATAATTTCTGACCGGATCATAATGAGGATTCGAAAAAGGTGTTTGAGTACCACCATTAGTAGACAGGGTCTTTATTTCTTCATACGCATTATTTTGTTCCATAAATGGCATGATCATGATTGGCCACGGATATCCGTCGTTCGCTGCTCCACCTGCATTCGTTAATGAAGAAAGCTGGCTTCCATCTTGATAAAGCGTGTAAGCAGCTGGAAATCGTGAATCACCTTTTTTGCCATTAGTAGATGCATAATTGTGCAAGCCAAGACCTTGCTGCTTGAGTTTGTTGCCACACGAAGATCTTCTAGCTGCTTCTCTTGCCTGCTGAACAGCCGGGAGAAGAAGACCAACCAAAACACCAATTATTGCAATCACAACAAGAAGTTCGATGAGGGTAAAACCCTTCTGTCTTTGATGTAGATTCATAGCAATTCCTAAAATTTAGAGACATGAAATATAAAATTGAGGGAATCATGCGAACACACTAAACCCCCTTCGCTTGATACTCTATTTTTAGATGCCGTAAACAAGTTTGTAAAGATAATTGGCATTAATCAATCGAATTTGTCGATTGAATGCAAGCAAACTAGTACATTTGGGGAATTTGTCAGTCATTTTGACATAGTGACGAGCCACCATCGCCACTCACAGTACGAATTGACAACTAGCCACAAAATCAAAACACGCATCTTTATTGCCGGGACACAAAAGCGGGTAGCTGCAAAATCAGCATCGATTAGAGGCTTGCCAAACTGCCAAGCAACTGCAAGGTGATCATCCCCGAACTGCAACGTAACAGACGAACGAGCGATTAACGGCGACCTCTCCCGCCTGAGGCGTAATATCGACCAAAACGGCCCATTTCAATGTTTCTCTCTTCCGCCCGCTTCATGAGAGCTTCGAAATATATTTTCTCTGGTGTGACAGTCGGCTTCTTTTTCTCTTTATCGTCTGGCTTTGGCCTCTTTTTTTCACCATCTTCTGGCTTTGGCTTCTTCTCTTTATTTTGAGGTGAATTTCTCTTTGCAGCTTCTCTTTGCTCGCGGTATCGCTTATATCTCTCGATATCAGCCTCTGTTCGCGTAGGCATACCACCCTGATTTGTCGCATCGAACAGTGCCTTGGCCAACTGCATTTTCTCAATCCCTTCATCGAGAAACGCTGCCTGCTCCGCTGTATTCAATTGGACATATTTTTCAGCAGACTGCTTTGCCAGCTGACCAACAGAGCGCCCCAGATCTCTTCTCACTCTATAAATCTCTTTTGGTGGCATGAGATCTATGTTCTGCATGATCTCTCGTATCTTCTCTTTACTCGATGCAAAGTCTTTTCCTTCCATAAGAACCTTTTGCTGCATTGCCATGGTTTCTGCCGCAAGATTTGGTCCAGTGAAGGAATAGATGAGAATGCCACCAGCGGCTAAAGCACCAGTGCCATACAGAACCAGTTTCCGAAAACCAATCAATTGTTTTTGTTGTTTTTTTGCCATAAGAAACTTTGTTTTAAAATAATGAGGATAGGAGTTCTAAATCATGTTCCATCGCCTTCATCAATATCAGATGGATCATCGCCATCTCCAATAGCAGCGTACTTAAGAAGTACATCGATATCCATGTCGTTACTCAGTGCTTCGACATGCCCATCACACATGACAAACTGAGTCACACCGGGGTGAAGGCTGCCGAATTTTCGATTATTTGTATCAAGGGGATTTGAAGCCAAGCCACGAGCAGTATCCCGGAACAATGTGTGGGGAGTATCTGAAACAAAAACTGCTGTATCACCCTGATTGTAGTGTTCCATAACACCCGCTCCTGCGATAGCCGGGGGAATGTGGCGATCTCCAATGACCATTGTTGTTGACAGACCGTCAGTAATTTGAGCAGGTCGAACCTCTGAGAACGTATGGATTACACCGGCACGCTTCGGGTCAGGCCCACCTGATGATGGTGTTGCGTAATTAAAATAAGTGCCACCGCACGCGGAATAATCACCACCTGCAGCAACACCAATTCCACTGGCAACCGGTGGCTGGTTGTTATTGTCAAAATTTCTGTCAGCCGCCGGACTTCGTCGACTTGGGCAGTAGAACGCATCAACGGGTGAACGAAAAGCAGTCGCGTTTGAAGGATCCCAACACGGGACTGTTGTATCCGGATTTCTGGCATTAAATATTTGCGATTGCTCAAGAAACGGCAGTAATCGGAATGCCCATGAAACATCGTACGGATCACGAGTTTTTCGACCACTTGGAAAATGCTTCTGCGCATCTGCGTGAAGGGCAACCGCAAGCCCTATCTGTTTTAGATTATTTGCACATGACAGCCGGCGACCCGCTTCTCGAGCCTGCTGAACTGCTGGTAACAATAGGCCAACAAGGACTCCGATAATAGCAATAACAACAAGCAGTTCGATCAAT
>DONH01000018.1:0-208 GCA_003509235.1 Planctomycetaceae bacterium | reverse complement strand
AACAAGCAGTTCGATCAATGTAAAACCATCTGAAGTCTCAAGAGATGTCTTTATATTTTTTTGCTTTGGATAACTGGCTCGGGTGATCACTTTTCTTACTCCTGTGTAAATTTATGAAATAAACTATGTTTTCGTCGGCTCCAAGCCAGGCATCGTTCCAGTCGACGTGGCAAATTGTTCTGTAGCAAGACCGGTCTGCTGCAAGACC
>DONH01000383.1 GCA_003509235.1 Planctomycetaceae bacterium | reverse complement strand
GCGACACCGACGGCAAACACCACTCTTCTGGCATTGGGTGCTTTGTTAGCGAGCTTCATTGGGACAACTGGTGCAGCAATGCTTCTTGTGCGACCGCTTCTTGAAACGAACCAACAGCGAAAGCGAGTTGTTCACACACTCGTCTTCTTTATCTTTCTCGTCTGTAATTGCGGAGGATGCCTTCTTCCAATTGGCGACCCACCACTATTCTTGGGCTACCTTCAAGGAGTGCCCTTCCTCTGGACATTTACTCTCTGGCAAGAGTGGTTCGTGGTGAACATCACGTTGCTGGCCATCTACTGGATATGGGATCATTTTTTTGCATATCCATCAGAACAACTTATCGATCGGGTGTACGATAAAACAACCGTTCGTCCGCTTCGGGTTACAGGGCTCTCACTCAACCTGCCGCTGATGGCTGGGGTGATCTTTGCGGTAGCCTTGCTTGATCCATCAAAAGCGATACCGGGCACAGATTGGCACCCTTGGATATTCCTCCGCGAAATTATCTTACTTAGTCTTGTCGGATGCTCCCTCTGGTTTGGATCCACAACCATCCGGGTTCAGAACGGCTTTAGCTATTTCGCCATCCTTGAAGTCGCAGCACTATTTGTTGGTATCTTTGTCTGCATGCAACCAGCACTTTCGATTCTGAACGAACATGGTGCAAGTCTTGGGATTCGATCGCCGACTGCCTTCTTTTGGACAACCGGTGCACTTTCAAGCGTACTCGACAACGCTCCCACGTACCTTGTGTTTTTTAAGACAGCGCAATCTCTCCCAGGCTCAGGTGAACTCGTTGCTGGAGTTGAAGCGGGAAGGCTGACAGGCATTAGCCTCGGCGCCGTGTTTCTCGGCGCGATGACGTATATCGGAAATGGGCCAAACTTTATGGTGAAGGCGATTGCGGAAGGCGCCGGCGTACGAATGCCAAGTTTTTTCGGATACCTGCTTTACAGTGTGTGTGTCCTTATACCAGTCTTTCTTGTTGTAGATTATATTTTCCTTCCCTAACTATTTGCTGTGTGGAATATTTTTTCGTGAAGCGTTCTCATCAAGCACCAAGTGAATATGAGTTCATTACGACCGAGAGCCAGCTCGCGTCTTTGGTGGAACGACTGGAGCAGCATGACTCTCTTGGCTTTGATACCGAATTTGTGTCAGAACACACTTACCGCAGCCATCTGTGCCTCATCCAAGTTGCTGCGGGAGACGAACTGGCTGTTATCGACACACTGAAAGTTCAGGAACTTGATCCGTTTTGGCGACTCATGACAGACCCGAAGCGAACAACGGTCGTGCATGCCGGTCGTGAAGAAATGGGATTTATTTTGCACGCTATCGGAGAGCGGCCTGCACATCTCTTTGATGTCCAGGTGGCGGCGGGCCTGGTTGATCACGACTACCCCGCAGGATACGCATCAATCGTACGTCGCATCCTTGGGCAGCCAACCAACAAAGGCGAGACACGCACTGACTGGCGAAAGAGGCCACTTACTCCGGCACAGATCGAGTACGCACTTGATGACGTTCGTCATCTCGATGCACTCTGGAAGACACTTGAAGCAAGACTGGAAGAACGGGACCGCACAGCCTGGATGCATGAAGAAATGCTCAGCTGGATAGACGGAGTGACTTCCTCATTCACAAGGAAGCGATGGCGACGAGTCTCTGGCCTCAATGGTTTGAATAGACGAGAACTTGCAATCGCTCGGGAACTCTGGCACTGGCGTGACAGTCTTGCCGAGTCACGTGACATGCCACCAAAACGGGTGTTGCGTGATGATCTCCTTGTTGAACTTTCTAAGCGAAAGAACACAGACCCTCAGCAGATTTCTGCAATTCGTGGCATGCAACGTTCAGACTTTCGTCATATTCTTCCACAAATCGCGGATGCCATTGAGCGCGGGCTCGCACTTACAGAGGACGAACTGCCTGGTGGTGAACGGCATAAAGCACCACCACCGCAACTCAATGTACTTGGACAGTTTCTGGCGACTGCCGTGGGCGGCCTTTGTCGGCAGTTGGAAATTGCTCCTTCGCTTGTTGGCACAGCCAGCGACATGCGAGAACTCCTCGCTTACAAACTTGGCCATGGCAAAGACGACACGCCACCTGCACTCCTCTGTGGCTGGCGGGCAGAGGTTGTTGGAGATCTCATTGACGATCTTCTGGCTGGCCGAGCGTCTCTTCGGATCAGTGACCTCACATCACGGGATCCTCTTGTTATTGACCGAACTGAGAGCCGTTCTCCACCAGACGACGCAAGCAACTAAGCCTTTCCTGCCTCATGGCAGTGCCTTCTCTCAGAGGAGAATGGCACCCATCCATACGGTCACGCAAGCGGAGGGCAAGGGATTCGAACCCTCAACCCATTGCTGGGCATCTGATTTCGAGTCAGACCGCTGGCCAATTCGCATACCCTCCGAAATCAACTCTCGTAGAGTCTATCAGACCCTAGAGCCGTGTGAATGTCCGATCCTGTGAGGCAACTCTGAGGGCTTCAAGCGATTCCTTCGGGTATGATTAAGAATTCTTTGATTCCTTCCCTGTACCGAACTTCCGAAAGCACCACTTCACTATGAAACGCCTCACGCTGTCCTTACTGTTTTTCGTCTTCGCGCACCCTACATTTGCTGATGAACCGACCCCGCCTGCCACAAAATTAGTCGAACCAGGTAAGTTGATTACAACTGAAAAGTTCGATCGAGAAGACTCCGTTGGCACTCAAAAGAAGCGTGGCACAACAGGCTGGGCGACTGTCCTCGGTGACTGGAAGATCGTAGATGGTGCAGCCTATGGCATTAGTGAGCTACCTAGCAAGAAACGACCGAAAGGTCATGCTGCCGGTTGCGATCAACTCGTTGATTTAGATGATTTTGTGATCAGTGGTGAGTTTAAGCTTGGCGACGCGCACCAGGTCGGCGTGATTACGCGTGATTCCAACCAGCCGCCTCTTCATCTCGGGCGAGTCTTGATCACAAAAAAATCAATCTGGATTCAGAAGATGACTGGCATCTCCAAGGAAACCCGCTCAGAAGTCCTGACCAGAATTGACATCCCGGTTGACACCAACACCTGGCACAGGTTTGTGATCGAAGTTCAGGGAAGTCAGTTCCTCGCTTGTATTGATGACCATATATTGGAAGCAAAACACACACGCTTCGCAGACCGCAAGGGACGCATTGGTTTTATCGCCGGGGGTGAAGGGGCCCAGTTTCGCAATGTTTCATTGTGGGAAGCTAAGAAGAAGTAACCAGCGATTCCATGCACCGCTTTAAATATCAGTGAATAAGGAAAAGGCATTCTTTACTGAGTATTCCCTTCAGAGAAATTATTCTGCACCGGCGAGTTTTCGTTTCAGCAGATAGCATCGACCACAGCTCATACCATTCATACTTGAGCTGGCAAAACTCGACCCGGGGAGCAAACCTGTTCACAATCCCGAGACGTAAGCGAATCGAAACAGCAAACGAAGTATTTTATGAAATCTTTGAGAATTACATTGAGAATTGTGCTTCCGTTACCGGATCATACATCGCCTGGTCTACGTACGAGAGAAGAGAGACCGGCTCAAGCTCTTTAAACGCGCTGAAAGACCATGACGTCTTTCAGATTTTCGAGCAGCGGCGTCATCAACAACCCAATTGAGTTGCAACGCGCGGCGAGGCCCTTCGTAGGAAGTATGGCCATGCCACGCATTTTCACGATTCCGAAAACAGATCAACGTTCCTGCGTGCGGTGGCACTTCAGCAATCACATCCTCAATATTATTTGATCGCAATAGCCGAAGCTGCCCGCCACCCCCTGACCAATCATCATTTAGATAAATCAGTGCGGTGATCAGTTTCGATCGACTATCCGTGTGAACCTTTCCATCCTTCGACCTGCATCGCCCACGAACCGTTAATGTCGCCGGCCGACCAGCAAGGTCTAACTCGAACTTGTCGGAAAACGCCGCTCTGACACTGTCCCCAAGCAGTTCATCACTTAATTCACCAAATGCGTCCCCAAAAGTTAATGAAGCAAGTGGAAAACTCCCGCCTTGCTCAATCTTTGGGAAATCTGCTTCGATTCGTTTGAGACAATCTGCCCGCACAAAACCGGGCAGCACTAAATACTCATATGGATCGCTCGTCAGCGACGTGTCACGAAATGACTCAATATTAAGCATCGACATTGCAGATTCCTTTCATCGACTAAATTAACATTCCAAGATGATAGCGACACGACACGCTTATGGGGAACAGCAACTCGCACGCACTATTCTTTTCGCCATTGCCGCTACGAAGAAGAGCCTACAAAGACTGTTGATCACTCTCATGCCACCGTCCGCAACGAGGCATCAAGCACGTGATCACATTCAGAACAGACTCGTTCAACAGATATTTCTCGCATGGCTGAATTATCCGCCTTGCGACGTGCATTTCGTGAGCCACTTTCATATCGCTCTTGGATCCCAATGTGTGGCGATCCATACGGGCCACAATCGGCTGGACGGGTTGCACCATATAAACCAATACTCGGTGTACCCACGGCAACTGACATGTGCAGCGGACCAGTATCAGAACTGACGAAGATCGTACCCTGACGCAAAACTGCCACAAGTTCTTGCAAGCTTGTTCGCGGTGCCAGCACCGCATGCCCATCAGCCGCGGACACAATCTGATTCGCAAAATCCAACTCCTGCTTGCTACCCCAGACCACTAATGACTTGAGCCCACGCCGCTCCCCGAGGTATCGAGCAACAGCAGCAAAGCGATCCATCTCCCATAACTTGGATTCCCACGTCGCACCAGGGTTAATTATCGCAAACGGGCCCTGTAGCGGAAGGTCTGCCAACAGCCTTGCTGCAGCATGTTCAGCCCCCTCATTGCGAGGAAGTTGCCAATCAATCTCAGGATTCGTGAGACCAATTGGAGCAAGTAACTCGACACAACGATCAGTGAGATGTGGCCGCTCTGGTGTCACAAGAATATTGTTCAAGTACGGGCTTAATTCGGTACCGTATTGCCCACGACACCCAATACGGTGTCTGGCACCTGATAGCCAGCAGGCGAGCGAACTCTTGGTATTTCCCTGACAATCGATACTCACCGTAAACCGTTGCGCCCGCAACTCGTTACGAAGGGTCTTGCATTTCTTCAGAGAGAGAAACCAGCCCCGCGGCAACGTAAAGACTTGATCGATGCACGGATGCCCAACCACCATAGCTGATGACTTTTCTTCAACAGCCCAGCCAATAAACGCTTTCGGGAACCGTTCTCGCAACGCACAGGCAACCGGCAGCGTGAGCACCGTGTCACCAATGGCACTCATACGCGAGATGAGAAATCGCGGAGAATCGATAGAAATTGTTGGCACGTCCTCACCCTGACTTTGCGTGACAGTAACTAGCTCTTTCGACCATAGCGAGCCAGTCGGCCAAGACGCCTATAGCCTCCTAGCAGATGTCTCCAATCAGCCTACTTCTCTCAATCCAGAGGGTAGACGCGAGAGATCACGACGGTCAACGGCACTTTCGCAACCTCCGCCACTCAGAAGTGCCGTAAAAATAGCAATCAGCGCATAGCTGTCGTGACGAAACCATTCCCAATAACACCGGATTCATGATGCCTTCTAGAAACAGTCTTCGACTTTCTCGGCCTGCACAATAATTCCGTCCAATCGTGTGCCTGCGAGCTTCGCGAGCGAGTATCACCAAAATAGAAACGTGGTGTGTGCACACTGACACGCGAACGCTCTTTCACGCATATCGACGCGATAGCCAAAAAAGATCTGACTTTCGCGTGAGACACAGAGGAGCATTCAAATCATTCAACAATAAAGGCGTAAACCGAAATCAAAGAAACAGTCGCAAACAACATTTCCCAAATGTCCTACATCAAATGATGCTCACTGTGAATTCTGTATTCCGTCTTTCTATCAGTACAAAAAAACAAT
>DONH01000210.1 GCA_003509235.1 Planctomycetaceae bacterium | reverse complement strand
CCGTTCCTGAGTGGCCCAGATGATTTTCGGCCAGTTCATTTCTCATACTCTGCCGATGGAAAACATCTTTACTTCACCGACTGGGTAAAAATCTCATATCCGGTACACGGCCATGGACGGATCTGGCGGGTCGAATTCAAACAGCCAGTACAGATGTGTCCTTTGCAACGCGCTGACTCACATCAAGTGATGACCCCTGAAGAATCGCTCGCATCACTAGGAAGTGACGACCCATACGTTCGTACTCAAGCAATTCAAATTCTTACCACACACCCAGAAATTCTCCTCGACCATCCGTTTGACAGCCATCACAGCTCGACAGCCCGGGCACACCATGCAGTTGTCCTGAAAAGACTTTCTCACCAGGGACAACCAAGTGTCATTCCGAAGCTTTTACAAGACACCTCACCTAACGTTCGTTTTGTCGGAATCAAATGGATTGCAGACAAAGGCCTCACGCAGTTTCACGCGAACCTTGAGCAACTCCTCGATCTACCGGAGCTCAATCGCAAAGAGCTCCGTGCAGTCATCGCATCACTTGCCACCATTGCAGGAACATCGAAACAGGAATTCTCGCCGGACGACACACTCCTCAAATTATCAATTGACACAGCCAAGCCCCCCCGCATTCGTGCACTTGCGTTACAAAGTATCGACATCAATCACAAAAACCTCACCGTCGACACTCTTGCGAGCCTCGCCGACTCAGAACATGAAATTATGAAGCGAGAGGCTATCCACTCGCTTGTCATTCATCCAAATCCGAATCGCATGCGGGTGCTTGTAAAACTGGCAGCGGACCAAACACTCAGTGAAGATCTCAGAGCGGACGCAATCGCAGGACTCACTCCAAGCGCCGCCGACCATAACGGCTTGCTTCATCTCTTGACCGAGTCAACAAGTGAGATCGTCTCACAGGAAGCGTATCGCACACTATCAGCAGGAATCACGGGGCGACATCTACCAGAAAAACCCCCCGCGACTGACCTGCAGGCGTGGCGTGAACTGATTGCGCAGTCATCACGCGAGCCCGACCCTGCCGTTGGCAGAAGGCTTTTCTTTCACTCGGTTCTTGGAGGCTGTTACAGGTGCCATGCCAAGAATGGCCGTGGAAATACAGTAGGGCCCGATCTGACAACTATTCAAAACCAAACAGGCATCAGCCGCGACTGGTTACTCGAACATATCGTCAATCCAAATGCTGAAATAGCACCCTATTACCGGCCACAACAACTCCTGACAAAGGATGGAAAACTTCTCACCGGTCTTATCGTTGGACGAGAGGGCAAGAAACAGGCGTATATACAAACCAATGGTGAAACTTTTTTCATTTTGAAAGCCGACATCGAAGAGAGAAAAGAACTCACAACATCAATCATGCCTCTTGGCCTGCTCGACAACATGACTACTCATGAAATCCAGGATCTCATGAGCTACCTACTTCAGGACAGAGACCAAAATATATCGACTACTAAAACTTGGACGAAACAAAAGGGCCGCACCAGCAATGCCAGTGCGGCCCTTCATTAAATCATGCAATCAGATTCAGTTTTATTCTGAATCGCATTCACCTTTTTCGCAGCAACTTGATTCGACAGCAGTTTCACTGCAGCCTTTGTCACAGCATGGTGAAGCACATCCTGACGAACACGCACACGAGCCACCAGTACTGCACGAGCACTGGTTTGCATCACATCCGCAGTCGGAACACGTGCAGTTTTCCCCACAGCACATACATGCTGCTGCACTTGAACCATTGAAAGTAGCAAGAGCAAACGGGGTTGCCACTACGGCACCAAGCAGTGCAAGCCCTGCCAATGATTTGATCAACATAGAAATCTCCTTCGTTAATAATAAAAATAGAAATAAAACGACTAGAAGATATTCAATTAATGAAGCCAGACACAAAGAATCGCTTGGCGTTTGTGGTTACTTATCTCCGGCGGCACAGTTTCAATGCGATTTATCCGAGATTCCTGCGGCCTACCATCATCTACAGCAAAATAATCTAGTGACGCATGACCTAAATCAGCGTTATTCAACTTTATGGAAACCGCCGATGAGCTCTGCCGAACCTTGAGGCAACACTCACATGATGATTGATCTCGATTCTCTATCTTGGATGTTACGCATTCAAGAAATGAATCCTGCTCTGCGAGTCTCTGCTCACAACTACAGCAGCTGCCCTTCGGAGTCTCAGTGGGCTTCTCTACCGCACAGCAACCTATTTTGTTCGAACGGCAACAACACTCTGCAAAAATCCCAGTTGGCAACATCATTGCCACTGTGACCGCCACGTTTATAGCTACACGCAGTTGTTTCACGCCTTCAATTCTCCAATACAAAGAATACGGTGGGTTGTACTCATTTTTTCCTGAATTTTCAAATTTTTACCAGCACCTACAGTTTACGCACAAGGCAAGAATTTGATCATTCAGAAAACGAAGAACAGTGGAATTTCCCGTGAATTCTGAGGCAGACACTCCGGCTCGGACCAAAAAAACGAGGGGGAGACCAATGCCTCCCCCTCGCAGATTGGACTTGGAAGCTTCGATTAATAATCGCCGTCGACGACCTCACCTCCGGCCCGCGAGCAAAGTGATGCAAACAGGGCGTCTGACATGCCATCACTCAAGAAGGCGACGTGCCCATCGGCAAAGACAAAACTCACACCACCGGGATGTGAAGAAAAGAAGTCTTCAAAGTGCGCTTCGCCACCGCTGTTAAACACGTGCTCACCGACTCCGATAACTCGGGACATCGCAGCTTCGAGGCCATCTCCTCTTCCGATCCAGACGCTTCCACCGAGGCGGCTGTCTCGCTCACCAATCATAATGGTCTTACTTAAACCATCTCGAACGTCTCTGAAACTCACTGCGTTCTCTCCACTGGCTCCACCGGCGAAAAAGATGCCGTTGCCTTCACCAGGCTCCAGACCTTCGTCATCGCCACTGAGGAGTGCAACAGTTCCGACCCAGCTCATGAACCATCCGGCAGCACTGGCATGATCGTGGCCAGCAACATGCTCGTTACCAAAAACTCCTGGGTAGTTAGTTCGAGCGTACTGTGTACTACCTGGGGTATTATCAGGGGCATCCTCATCGTTACCACCAGCTCCCTCATCGCCAGGACTAAAAACATCTCCTGACCCATACGAATCGGAAGGGCAAAGAAACGTCGAGACGACTGTAGTGCGAGCCGCTGCGTTACTAGCAGCACCGACCTGTGCACCAAAATCTATGGTCTTATAGACGTTATTTTGCTCGATAAATGGGAGCATGCGACTGGCAAAACCATGGCCTTCTCCTTCATCACCGTGCCATTCTCCCATTTCGTATTCACCAACCCAACCAACTGGAAACTTTTCAGGGTTCACGTCAGCATAATTATGAACTGCGAGACCCTGCTGCTTCATGTTGTTTGAACAGGCACTGCGACGAGCAGCTTCTCGAGCCTGCTGAACTGCAGGCAAAAGCAGACCAACCAGAACGCCTATGATTGCAATTACAACAAGTAATTCAATCAGCGTAAAACCAACTTCAGTTGGAATCTTATTTAATATTTCATCTCTTCTGTTCTTATTCATCATTCTCTCCAAATATTCATTTTGATAGTACGTTTGATAAATTCACTACAGCATTTCAGAACGTACGAGAACTCAAGAAACTCTCAATAAAAGAGTACAAAAACATATTCTCAGCCCTGAATTGACCGAGAACTGCTCGAAACATCATGCAACTCTCTCAGCACTTGTACGTTCACGCAAAGCGTGACGGTGGGCCGCGAGGTCTTGGAGGAAGCTCACAATTAAATGGGACTAAATTGTCCCGAGCAGAATACAGCTCAACTTCGAGGGAAGAAAAAAAGTGAAAGCTTGTGACAGAAGCAATTACCTGTGCTTTGAAAAGACTGAAAAAGTGACAGACTACGCACCCGTCTGGACAACCGTCTGGACACCCGTCTGATTTATCAGCAGGCTTCTGTAACGGTTCACACTGGCAACAGGAAAATTTTTGGGGACACGTATGGACACCATTATCCGCACTCGCCCACTCCAGCGTTGCTGCTCGTAAACCACAAAAACCGCCGTGCCCCAAAATGGAAACAAGACAGTACAGACTAAAAATGATGACTGATATTATTCGCATCACACTACTACCGTAAAAAGGCAAATAATCGTTTTATAAGGAAGTACAAATTAAATGCAATAGGATTGCAAAAAGAATTGGGCCGCATGCATATTGCCCTCTTATGAGGCCAACAATCACGGTGGGGAGCAATGCAACTCCCCACCGTGACTATTTCTGCTAGTAGCTACCGTCTACTACTTCTCCGCCGGCACGCGTAGCCAACGACTGAAAGAGTGCCTCTGACATTCCATTACTCAGAAAGGCAACGTGTCCGTCTGCGAAGACGAAGCTCACGCCACCTGGGTGTGAAGAGAAGAAGTCTTCAAAGTGGGGGTCATTGCTGTTGAACACATGTTCACCAACTCCAACAACTCGTGTCATATCTTCATTGACCCCGTCTATCCGGCCCTGCCAGAAACTATGGCCTTCACGACTATCACGTTCACCTATCATTATGGTTTTACTTAGGCCATCTCGCACATCTCTGAAACTCACCGCATTCTCGCCACTAGCACCACCAGCGAAAAAAATGCCGTTGCCTTCACCAGGCTCGAGGCCTTCGTCGCCACCACCACCGCCACCATGATCATCATGGCCAGCCATGTGTTCCGACCCAAAGCAGCCGGGGTAATTGCTACGAGCAAACCGGCGAGTACTGTTGGCTGGTGAAATAATATCACCCGACGCGTATGAATCGGAAGGACACAGGTAACCTGTTACCACCGTGGCTATGGCCGCTGCGTTGACGTTGTCACCGACTTGCTTGGTCAAATCGAACAAGTCGAACAGATTTTTTTGCTCAATGAATGGAAGCAAATGAGCTGCAAAACCCCAACCTTCTCCTTCATCACCGTGCCATTCTCCAGCTTCAAATTCACCTACCCAGCCAACCGGAAAGCGTTCAGGATGCACGTCCGCATAATTGTGAACAGCAAGGCCCATCTGCTTCATGTTGTTTGAGCAAGCACTACGACGAGCGGCTTCTCGGGCCTGCTGGACAGCCGGCAAAAGCAGACCAACCAACACACCGATGATTGCTATCACAACGAGTAATTCAATCAACGTGAAACCAAACCTCGCATTGGCCAAACGACCAGGCAAACTTTCTTTTCTTCGAGATATCATCAGGAAACTCCAAACTTGAAATGAGAACATAAAATAAATCAACAACTAACTGCAGGAATATATGTACGGGTGCATGCAGCCAAGATTAAAGTTGCTACACATCCTGACACCGTACAACTAACAGATCACACAAAGCTGAAGACAGCATTCATTACGAATGCTGAACCATCACAACTTGTGCTTGTTACACCTGAATCGCAGGTGGACCACGCGGCTTCGGTAGAAGCGTGAAATCAAACGCAATGAGTCTTTCATACGCAGCGAAGGATTCACAGAAGAAAGGAACAGACGTTGCAGTCGATAGCGACGACGCAACCACCTGCATTTTAAGCAGAGCGAAACACTTGCAAATCACACAGTCATCTGGATGCTCTGAAGGCGTGCGAGAATCATCCTCGCTGCATTTAACAGTCGTGTGACTATGATGGCAATGGCTGCATTTGAGGGTACTGTGTTCGCATGTAGCACCATGTTTGCCATGCGAATGCAAACCCAATACGTCAAATCCGGCGTGCCCCATAATGGAAACAAGGCCGTAAACACTCAAAAGCGTTATTGACGTAAACCGCTGCATGGAGACCAAATTGCAAAAAGTTGATGTATCTGAATTTTGAATACTAATCCCCGGCAGTTTCTTATCCCCGGAATTTCCTATTTATTACCGAATTCTGCGAGTAATTGCAAAGAAAAAACCTCCAATTAGCGGGCTACATACCTGTATAAGAATCTTCTGTAGGTCGTTTTACCCCCCACTTTTACAAATGCCTCCGCACAACTTGCTAAGTGGCTTTTCTGGCTTGTTAAAGATTTCATGGCACGATTCGTGCACAAATTTGATTCTGAATAAAACTGTTGTTTCTCAATGTGCAAGGAATTTCAAATCTGCGTCCTGCTGCATTATGCTCAACTTATAATCGAAAAACGATTCCGTAACTTCGTCTTGCTATCTACTACGGAACTGGCTCGGCATCACTTATTTAATTTTGTAAAACTTTGCCAGGAAAGTTTTGTTCTATGTGCGGCAGATTTGCTCTCACATCAAAGGCGTCAACTCTCAGCACGCAATTTGATACCAATATCCGTGACACGTTGACGCCACGGTTTAATATCGCACCATCTCAAAAAATACTTGTATTTCGCACCAGAAGCCATCACCAAAGACGTGAACCGACCTTGCTCACGTGGGGCCTCGTTCCATCATGGGCGAAAGATCAATCTATTGGTGCGCGATTAACGAACGCTCGCTCAGAGACTGCTTTTACGAAACCATCTTTTCGTGACAGCTTCAGCCGACGAAGATGTCTGATACCTGCTACTGGTTTTTATGAATGGACGACATTGGGAAAAAGAAAACAGCCGTACTATGTCCGACTGGCATCAAACGAACCGTTTGGTATTGGTGGCCTTTGGGACGTATGGGAGCAAAATGGGAACACACTCGAAACCTGCACCATTCTGACTTGCAGTGCCAATCAAGCAATGCAGCATTTTCACCCACGCATGCCCGTTGTGATTCAGCCAGAGCGATATGATGCATGGCTTGATCCATCTCAGGTCAATACGGCTGCAGTACTTCAAGATTTACATCCGTTCCCAGAGGAAAGAACCGCGATCTACCCCGTATCGGACTATGTGAATAATGTTCACCATGAGGACAGACGGTGTCAGGAGCAAATATACCCAGCGCAAACAACACGATCATTTCCAGCAAACCAGCTATCCCTATTCGACAGGTGAGTAAAACTTTGCTGTTCATACCGAGAACACAAGCAG
>DONH01000450.1 GCA_003509235.1 Planctomycetaceae bacterium | reverse complement strand
GAGCCGGACAAGTACTACATGATCGCCACTTCGGAACACCCGCTCACGGCGATGTACATGGACGAAACGATTCCAGAAGAACAGATGCCGCTGCGCATGGTTGGCGTGTCTCAGTGCTTCCGTCGTGAAGTCGGGAGTCACGGGCAAAGCGATCTCGGCATATGGCGCGTCCATCAATTCACGAAGGTGGAGCAAATCATCATCGCCCGCCCAGAGGATTCGTGGGAACTTCACGAAGAGTTGCTCAAGAACTGCACCGACTTGTGGGACAGCCTCGGCATCCACTACGAGGTGGTCAACATTTGCACCGGCGATATGGGTACGGTGGCGGCGAAAAAATACGACCTTGAGGCGTGGATTCCTGGTGCGAAGCAGTACAAGGAAATCGTCTCCTGCTCAAACTGCACGGATTATCAGGCGAACCGGCTTGGCATTCGCTACGGACAGCCCGGCCATCCCAACCAACCCATCGTTCACACCCTCAACTCGACGGCGGTGGCCACGTCCCGTGCCCTGGTCGCCATTATGGAGCAGTACCAACTTGAGGACGGTCGGGTCGCCATCCCCGAGGCGCTTCAACCTTTGATGGGCGGTCAGGACGTCCTCGAACCGTGCGGCTGGGGATGAGCGCCCACCACGTCGGCAATTAGACCGAAAATCGCCAACCACTTTGCTCCACCCCACCTGGCTTGCAGTCTCTTTAGGTTGAACGGCATGCGCAAACCATTCACGGGAACAGGGCCAGCATGGTGTGTTGTTCAAGATAGAGTGAAATTATATTCTCCTTGCTCGTAGCAGGACACATGACTACCCTATCCGAATACTACATTCGAGCGTTCAGTTCTGAACTGTTTTTTGGGTTGAGAATGGTCATCAACATCGGCTCAATGCTGGTTATGCTGTGGTTGTTTGCACTGGCTTATCTTGTGTGGAGGGCCGACTCTAAATCGCTTCAAAATCGGTTCATAGCGACGCTGCTTTCTGTTGAAGGTTTCAAATGCCTCTGGATCGCTTTGGAGGTCTTTCCCTTTATGCATTCATGGAACGCCTTCTGGGTCATCATGTGGAACATCAAGTTTGATTTCTTCTTCGCAATGCAAATCGCTGCTATTTTTCTTTATCTTTGCTTTCCCATTTACTACAAGATTCGAGGCTTGGGCTTCATGTACCGTCCAAGTTTCCAGAAACACGCGTACTACCTTCCACTGGCTATCGGCATCGGCTTGTGGATGTTGATTCAAGGTCAACCGGCTTTCGCAGTGAATGACCTGTCGTGGATCGAGTGCACCGCAGAAGGCGCAGCCCCCGTGATTCACGAATTCTTGGGCACGTCCAATTCAACGATTGTGCAGAACGGTATCAATACGACCTTCCCTGAGGGGATATGTCCTGCAGCTTTGGACACAACACTTGGGGATGAACCGGCCGGCATATGGGCGATTGTGTTTGCCCAAACCCCAATCTCCATTGTTGCGCTGCTTTTCATTCGCTCATCGATAAAGAAAAATTTGGAAAACAAAAAAGAGGGAAGCGAGAACGGAATCTCAAATTCATTTTACATTGGGTTTTTGGGCAAGGTCATCGGGAGCGTGTTGTTTTTCGTCACGTTTCTGCTTGTTTTACCGATGCTAAACAGCGGTATCGTACCTAACTTCCAAGACGTAATTTCATGGAGGTATTCAGAACCTACATTCATGGCCCGATTCAAGTATTTCCTCTTTAATTTGGTCTTCGCTTTCGGGCCTATCGGTTTAGCTTTCGAAGCCATGATGTTCGTTCACGCCTCTCTTAACGACTCGGTTTTCGGTATTGACCAAGACTTGAGGAGGACATTTCGAAACGCTATTTTTACCGGGTCCGGTGCTTTTCTCTTTATCCTCACGAGCGAAATCATGGAGAACATTTTGGGTTTTGGTTTGGCGGGCGGGGTCATCATAGGTCTTGGTTTCCTTGGTGTGCGAAAGCCTGTACTCGCAGTGATTGACGGGTTATCAGGAAAATTGATTCCCACAAACTATTCGTTTGAAGAAACCCAATACCTGAAAGCATATTCTGATGTGGTTGTCGATGGGGAGGTCAGTGAAAAAGAGCGTACATTGCTCACCACCCTGGCAAGTGCTTACGGCATTGACAGCGACAGGGCTTCCGTTCTCGAACGAAGCTTTGGTGAGGACGCGATTTGAATCCAAGATGTCGGGCCGTCACTTCTGATTGCCATCCAATCAAACGGTACGCACGAACAGGACGGACTGCGAACCCTTGAAAATGGGTGAATTGCACACAAGGGTGTTTAGCATAACCCCTGTAGACATAAGTGAACGATTATTCAAGTGAGTGATTGTAAAACCTACGAGTTCAGTCACAAAAAAGAATAAACTCACTGGTCCAAAGTTTACAATTTTTTACACCACTGGTAACACTGATGTTACAAATTGTTTATTTCAAATTTTATTTTGAGAAAAGTCATGCGTCCTTTAGTGTTAATCGGTTTGCTACTCTTGGC
>DONH01000092.1 GCA_003509235.1 Planctomycetaceae bacterium | reverse complement strand
TTTCACAGACGGCTGAATATATGGCTAGCGAGGGAATTCCGAATCCTCGGTTAGCGTTGTTTGGCGCAATCGGTCTTATTCTTATCGGCGGTCTCTCGCTTTTGGCAGGTGCATGGACACGGATAGGAGCTGCTTTCCTCTTCGTCTTTCTCGCGGCAGCAACATTTTATTTCCATGATTTTTGGATGATCGCTGATCCAGCACAGAGGCAATTACAAATAATTCAATTCATGAAAAATATGGCGATTGGCGGTGGACTCCTTGCATTGATTTACGCCGGAGGTGGTCCTTGGAGTGTCGATGGCTGGATTGAACAGAAGCTAGAAGAATCCGAAATTTCACCGACTCAGAAGACAAAGGGGTCGCAACGCTCGAAAGCTGCGTAAAAGAGTCCCCTTTTTCAATTGCAGTGCGTACATTAGAAAATTGATGAGTTGTCAGAGTGACAACAATACCGTTGGTTTTCCTTCTATCGTACGACTATGGTTTTCCCACTGAGTGATGACAATTCTGATCGGCAAAGAGTTCCATGGGTGACATGGTCGCTCATCGCAGCAAACGTGGTTGTCTTTGTGCTGTTCCAACAGGGCGGTAAAAACGACGATGTCACGTTGGCCTTCTGTCAGGTACCGGCCGAAATTGTAACTGGCCACGATATTATTACCGAACCAACCATACGGGAGGTTGAATATGAGGGCGAGCAATATCAAGTGTCTGTGCCCGGTCTTCGTCCTACACCGATTCCTGTTTACCTCACGTTACTGACAGGTATTTTTCTGCACGGCGGATGGATGCACCTTCTCGGTAATATGTGGTTTCTTTTTATCTTTGGTGATAATGTCGAAGATGATATGGGGCACAACCGATATCTTATTTACTATCTTGCAGCCGGAGTCTTGGCGTCGCTTGCCTTTGTGTTTTTGAATGCTCGTGGCGATGAGGCACTCACTCCTTGCCTTGGTGCATCTGGTGCCATCTCTGGTGTATTAGGTGGGTATTTAGTGCTCCATCCAAATCGTCGAGTAAGTGTGATCTTATTTCGTTTTATTATGGATGTTCCGGGTTATGTTGCTGTTGGAATCTACTTCCTCATGCAGGTTGTGCTCGGCCTTCTAGACACGGGTGGTGGGGTAGCTTATTCAGCGCACGTTGCTGGATTTATAGCAGGTTTAATTTTAGCCAAGCCGCTCAGCGACAAAGACATTCGTCGACAGGCGGATCAGTTAGTTACGTTTAGGAGGCGTCATAAGGGCCTGTAAAATAAAAATTTGTACGCTCATATGACGATTGCTATGCCAACTATGCTTATTTGGCAGTTTTTGCTGTTAGCTGGAGCTGTTGCGGCTGCTGGTTCCGCACTGGCCCGTTCGGCAGATCAGATTGCCGAGGCAACAGGGCTCGGTCGACTCCTCGTTGGTAGCTTGCTGCTCGCTGCGGTCACTTCACTTCCTGAATTATCGGTTGACATTGCAGCGATTCGTTCCGGGTACGTCGATCTCGCTGCTGGTGATCTTTTTGGAAGCAGTCTTATGAATCTGCTTATCTTGGCAATAGTTGATTTAAGCATTCGTTCAGGGAGAAAAATGCTTTCACGTGAAGGGGCTGCTCATGCACTTTCGGCAACACTTGGTATTGCCGTCACATCGCTAGCCGGCCTGGCAATCGTTACCGCTGATAAGCTACCAGCAGCGATCATTCTTGGAATGAGTGGCTGGTCCTGGGCAATTTTGTTGTCATATCTTTTCGGTGCCAGAATGATTTTCATCAATCAACGTATCTCAGCGCGGCTGGTTGCTGAATCCCAATCCGACGACAGTAGTCTGTCTCAGGAGAGTTCGGCTCGTAAGCCATCATTTCTGTTGTCAGCGATCATTTTCTGTGCTGCTGCGGTTGTCTTATGTTTTGTTGGACCAAAGCTCGCACATGTGGCGGGTGCGTTGGCCAAAGAAACAGGCCTTGGCGGAACCTTTGTTGGAACAACACTCGTTGCGGTGACGACATCATTGCCCGAACTCGTTGCATCATTAACAGCAATTCGAATTGGGGCAATTGATCTTGCCATTGGTAATGCATTTGGAAGTAATGCTTTCAATATTATTCTGTTTGTCCCACTTGATTTTCTGCATGAGGGATCAATTTTTTTGAGCATGTCCGGGGCTCATGCTGTAACAGCGTTTACTGTCGTACTTGCGACTGCAATAGCAGTACTCGGTCAGTTGTATCATGGCGAACGGCGACTTCCATTTATAGAGCCAGATGCATTTCTCATGCTCTTTGTAGTGCTTGGTGGCTTGTTCCTTATCTATTCACTCGGATAACACGTTCTTGAGAATTTCAGGAAGTACGTGGCGGCATCATCTTTTCAGCCTGGGTGTGTGGCGTTTATTACTGAGCGAATTCATTATTTGGAGGGCCGTTTGTTGCACGTGCACGGTAGCCCATGTTCTTGAATAGCCTCCATTTCCCCTGCGTTATCAACGAAGGTGGTCGTTGAGATTCAAGTGTGAAAGAATTTTCATTCCGTGGCTTTCGGGCCGTTTGTTTGTTCCTGTCAATGCGTGACAGCCATCTCGGAAACAGTGCCATAATGAAACGTATTCTCGTCGGACTTGGAACAAGCGGTCACGCTGAGTCTGTAGTGAGCCACGCCATCGAGATTGCTCAAACACAGCACGCTGAATTACTTGGGATAGCGGTTGTTGATCCATCACGTCTCGAGTGGACAGGTCCGCGGCCTATCGGTGTGGGTGTAGAAACACTTACGACTGAACTGCGTCAGGACAGAATGACAAAAGTTGCTGCTGAGATTGAAAAGGCAAATAAACTTTTTGCAGAAAAATGTTTAGCAGCAAATGTTCCGCACCAAACCTGTGAGCGAACAGGTGATCCATTCGAAATAGTTGCTGATTTAGTTCGGTATCAAGATCTTTGTGTGTTTGGACTGCACGGTCTTTTTGAGCACGATGTTGTTCCAGAGCCAACAGATAGTCTTGAGCGGCTCGTCGCTGCAGGAGTTCGTCCAATGCTTGCTGTCTCGGACACATTTCGCCCCATTCGTCGTGTGCTGGTGGCCTACTCAGGTTCATTGGAAAGTGCAAAAACATTCAAGCATTATGTTCAGTCACGACTCTATCCTGAGGCGGTAGTACGAGTTGTACATTTTGGTAGGGATATCGAAGTGGGTGAGCGTCGGCTCAAGTCTGTTGAAAGCTACTTCGCCTCACATGGCAGAGAGATTGAGATGGATTTCGTTCAAGGAGATCCTGTGCAAGAGCTTGTGCCATATGCAGAAAAGTGGGAGGCAAATCTCATCGTTGCCGGCAACTCAGCAAAAAACCTTCTTCTGCGAAAATTATTTGGTGAGACGGCGTTGCAGTTACTTCGTGCAAGTCCACTTCCCTTATATCTTGCCCAGTAATGATCAACTTTCACTCGATACAGAATGTCTGTAAATTTATTTTTGCTTGACCTCGTCATGGTAATTAGGAATTAAAAAGTTGCGGTTATCGGGGTAGTCAGCATGATTTTGGTGGTTGTGATTTGACGCTCGGGTCTTTGCGGCTATGAAGGAAATAGATAATACTATTTTTAGATGTATTAACGCTGATCGTTAGGAGATAGACATGGTCGAACGAGCACCAGGCGCAGTGACGCTTCCGGAACAAACGGAAGTTATTGTTGTCGGAGGTGGGCCGGCCGGCACAACAGCAGCGACTATTGCAGCTCAGCAGGGACGCTGTGTCATGCTGTTTGAGCGAGAAAGGTTCCCACGATTTCATGTGGGTGAGTCCTTGATTCCAGAAACATTCTGGACATTAAAGCGGCTTGGCATGGTTGAACGTCTACGTGGAAGTCGCTTTGTCGAAAAACATTCAGTCCAATTTGTAAATGAAAAAGGACTGCTTTCGGCTCCGTTTTATTTTGTTGATCACCGAGATGATGAAAGCTCTCAGACATGGCAGGTTCGTCGTGCAGAATTTGATGAGATGATGCTTCGTAATGCGGAGTCACATGGTGTCAAAGTGCACGAAGGAATGCGAGTGCTGGAAGTCTTGTTTGATGGAACTCGTGCGACGGGTGTTCGTGTTACGGATGAGGCCGGGAA
>DONH01000317.1 GCA_003509235.1 Planctomycetaceae bacterium | reverse complement strand
CGGCTCCAGAGCTGACCGGTGGGATTGTGGGGATTGCAAATCCACGCCACAGCCCCAAGGCCTGGCTCAGGGAACACTTGCGGGAACACCTCACTCCAGACCAGGGGTAACTGCTGCTGACGTGAGCCCACAGACCAACACCGCAAGGCACGGCCGTAATCGGTAAAACCCGGTGCTGGCAGCACGTTCGAACCATGCTCGGCGGCATCACGGGCCGCCCATGTGAACAGTTCGGCAGCACCATTCCCTGGCAAGACGAAGGAAGGCTCGAGAGTGTGCAGTGCAGCTAAACGCTGACGGAGCAACAAATGGCTGCGATCGGGGTAATCGCGCCAAACAGTTCGGCCCAGACGGGGCCATCGAGGAGTCCATGGCACGAGCGATGCACTGGCATCCAGAAAGGCATGAGGCCTCAACCCAGCCCGCAGGGCCGCTTGCTGAACTTCACCGCCGTGGACAGGCAGCAACTCTTCGATGCAACTTCTGCAAGTCTGCCCAAAAAGGTTTGTTGACAAGCGATTTCAGAGCCAAGATCATGAAGGAAGTGTTTTGACTCAACAATGAGCCTTCTTCAGGCCTACCTGCAAAACCCCCGCACCCAACGGGTGCTCAACCGCAAGCCGGGCGACAGAGGCTTCTCCCTGATCGAGCTGGTGGTGGTTATTGCAGTGTTAGCTGTGCTGACCGCAATCGCACTACCGAACTTCCTAGGTGTCAGCGACGACGCTGCAGCACGGGCAGCACAGCAGGGAGCCATCACTGCATTCAAAGAATGCCAGGTCGCGAAAGCCCGCGGGCAAGCAAATATCAACTCCCAATTTCAAGCACCAACAGTCCAAGGCTTTTTGATTGCAGCCGTGAATACAGGAGCGAGTGATTTAGCCACTATTTCAGGCACAGATGGAACAGTAAGGGGCGTAGGAGACCAAGCAGCAATTAACGCAGTTGCAGCAGGTGCGGCTGGGCCTGGTACTTCTTGCTTTACAACAACCGGAGCAATCCGAGAAATTTTTGCAGTACCAGTAACGCTGGACAATTCGCCAACCTACAAAGTCGACCAATCTGGATTAACACATTGCATCACAGGCGACCCCGCTGTTGGGCCTAACACTTTCAACATAGGCTGTGACTCAACAACACTAAACACTTATGTCGCAGGCTGGAAGTAAGTTTTCAGCACAATCAAGGGAGTAAACGTGGCCAACCCAAAAGGGTTTACTATTATTGAATTGGTTGTTGTTCTGGCCGGGCTTGGCATTTTGTCGAGCCTGGCCACTTCTAATGTGATCAAATATCTTGATTACGCCAAAGTTGATGAAGCAAAGACTCTCTTAAACAAAGCAGCTGCAGAATGCTTACAGGAGTTTCGCCGCGATCCAGTCAACGCAGCAGATAGAGAGTTGTTCAACGCGAAAGACAAAAACAAAAATGATCTCCCAGACATCCTTTCAGAAGAAAGACTTGAAAGCACTGGCTACCGATTCTCGTCTGATCACAAACGCTGCGGAAACACCAGCATTTCTGCAATTTCACCCGACGACTCGAGCAGACGCTATCCAGGGCTATCTTTTGTCATCAGTGATGGAGTTCTAATAAAATGCGCAACAAACGATGGCAGCGAAACCGAAGCTTCAGCAAAAAGCTGGGCCGGAAACAATGTCAGCAAAGGGAAAGAATTAATTGAATGGCAAGAATACGATGCGTCGATAAGGCAAGCGGAAAAAAAGTGCAAAGAAGATCTAAATCAATGGCTTTCGAATGAAAGCAACCGCGGCAAATACAACAAAGCTTGGAACGAGCAAGCGACAAGCCAGTGCCCGCAAGGACCTCCAAAAATAGAAAGTGAATTTTGCACTCCGAACGGCTGCAACCAAACCATTTATGGATACAAGGGGAGTATCGTTTCGACTGGCGATACACCAGCATCAGAAAAAGAGTATGACGACTATGTAGAAATCCAGAAAGGGAAAGACTGCGCAGACGCATTAAAAGCCCTCAGAGAGGCAAATACGCACACATCAGCAGACGGGATACCTGTTGACAAATGCGACGGAGATGTCTACTGGTATTACAGAGGCGACGAAGTGTCAGCCGAAACTTGGGCATCAGAAATGTGCAACGAAAATAAACAGAAGCTTCTCAGCACCACCCACAGCGGGCCAGTCGACAACTGCGGAACTTCTGACATATACATATGTGGCGGGAAAGAAATTATTGGAGCCAATGCTAAAGCCAACTTTGACGAATGCCTAGCCAATGACAAGAACGCGATATGTACGTCAGCCCTCAATAATGATGCCGTGAAAAGAAGCAATGGTGGACCATATACTTCCCCAACGCCCAGCTACATGTCTGCACCAATAGGTGAAGACTGCAACATTCAGTACTGGTACTGCGGGAAATCCCGAAAAATCTATAGAGGAAAAGAAGATTACGATGCCGATGAAGCCTGCAAAATCAGGGATTGCGGCGATGCCCCTAGCAGGAATTGCAACAAGCCGAAATTCTACACAGTTCTCTTTTGCTACGAATACAGTGATTGCATGGGAAGGCTATAAATGGAACCCAACATTCTTGAGCTCAGAAAACTCATTGACGATATCTTTGCACTACAATGGTGCAGAGAAAATATCGTTGTTCCACTCGGATTCGAAGAAAATAATCCAGCAGGCGGATCCAAATTAGTCATTGCAATTGGCAATATCAGCTATCTCGGCACCATTGGCGACTTCATCAAAAGAAGAGCCGCAGAAAAGGGCATGGAGTGCGTCTTTGTCGAAAAATCGCCGGAAGTAATTCAAAAACTTTTAGACCGAGCTTCACAAGAACGCTTAATCAATTCAGATGATATTGAAGGGTTCGAATTCACCGATGAATCCATCCTAAATGCTCTAGAAGGCGCCAATGAAGAAGGCTCAAACGGGGAGATCCAGTTCGAGTTTGACGACAGCGATGAACAAATCATCGAGGAACAAGCACTTGATCTTGCCATGGAGATGATGGGAACCAAGATTCAACAAGCAGCCGCAAGAATCATGATCAGCGCCTGCCGTTCGGGAGTCTCCGACATACACGTTGAACCACGACATGACAACTACAAGGTACGCGTGCGACGCGATGGAGTGATGCAGAACTATGTGACCATGCCACGCTCAGCAGGCATCAAGCTCACCGCCTGCTACAAGAACATGGCAAAAATGGATATTGCCGA
>DONH01000240.1 GCA_003509235.1 Planctomycetaceae bacterium | reverse complement strand
TACAGTAAACCGTCTATTACAAGACTATTGAAATGAGTGGTAAAGCGGAACGTGTTTCTTCAATGTTTTAACTGTTCGTCACTGGACGACAGTGTTGTTTTAATTGGCTTCACTCAATTTTTTTCAGCCATGATCTATGAATCAGCCGGCAACATTTACTGGGCGAAAGAAAAGCACTGCGACACGCGCTGCAGTTTTACTCAGTGACAAACTTGCCCACTTTGTTATTACGCTAGGTGGCTTAGCAACAATTGCTGCGGTCCTTCTTGTTGGTGTTTTTCTATTTGTTGTAGCACTTCCGCTCTTTCATTCTGCCACCACTGAACTGAAACAATCTATAGCATTCAATCTGCCGGAAAATCAACTGCTTGCTTCTGGTCTTGATGAATCCGGCTCTCTATTGTGGTTTTGCAATCCAGATGAAATTGCTGTTATTGAAATTAAGAATGGCAACAAACTTCTTTCACGTTCGACAGAGAGTTGCGGGCTTCAACAAGCTTCTTGTATTTACCAACTCCAAAGCGATCTACAGTCAGCTTTTGGATTCGAGGATGGCACAATTCGCACCGGACGAATCGGACTTGTTACTTCGTATGTTCCTCAAGCAAAAGTTCCACGGCAGGCAGAAACTCTAAACATTGGCAACTTTATCACTATCGATGATGTGATTTATCTTCGGTCATCAAAGGATATAACAAAAAAAATTGTGCTTCAGGCTGACTTGGACGAACCTGTATCCGCCGGCCTATCACGACCGATCATCAATATTGACTTGACAATGACTACAAACGGGTTCTGCATTGCAGCGATTGATGATCGAGGAAACATACATGTTGAGAAAAGCTCTTTTCAAAAGAATCTTATCTCTGATGAAAGTTCCGTTAGCACGTTAGAAACTACTTTCAAGGGAGCACAGGATCACTCAGACTTTCGTTTTGTTCGGGTTTCTGGACTTGGAGATCAACTTTTTGTTTTTACTCCATCTGGATTCTTCGAGCGTTTTGTTATTCGAGATGTAACAAGCCCGGTATTAATGGAGCAGCGTCAATTGCTTCATAAAAACCAAACAATTACTCATGTCACTCGACTTTTCGGTGGATCTTCTTTCGTGCTTGGTGACGACAGTGGCACGACAAGTATTCTATTCACCTCCAGAGACACCGGACTTAATACAAAAGATGGCCTAGCAACAAAAATCACTGCGAAATTTGCCTCTCTACCAAACGATGGCTATCAGCAAAAAAAAGATGCGAGAATTACAGCCATTTCTTCATCACCAAGATCACGCCTTTTTGCTATAGCTTCAGCAGACGGCTTTGTTCGACTCCTACATGCTTCTAATCACTCAATCATTGCTGAGATTAGTTCAAAGAAAGAATCGGCTCTGACCCAAACACCTCGCATTCTTCTACTTGGTTCACGCGAAAAAAATCTTGTTGCCTATGATGGAAAGTATCTTGCTTCCTGGGATGTTGCCCCTGGCTATCCGGCGGTTTCTTTCCACGCGCTCTTCGGAAAAATCTGGTACGAGAACTACCCGGGTAGTGACTATGCGTGGGAAACAACTGGACACGAATCCTTCGAACCAAAATATAGCCTGGTACCGCTTTTGTTTGGGACTATCAAAGCCACTATCTACTCAATGTTATTCGCGACACCAATTGCTATTTTTGCAGCAATCTATTTAAGTCAGTTTATGACTCCGTCATGGAAGTCTCGAATAAAACCAATAATTGAGATGATGGCGAGCCTCCCAAGTGTTGTACTGGGGTTCATTGCCGGTCTCATTCTCGCTCCGCTCATCGAGAGCGGGGTGATGATTTTTGTAACAAGTCTTTTCACAGTGCCAATCACGCTTCTCATTGGAGCTTTTTTGTGGCAGTTCTGGCCCCCTGGATTACGCAATCGAATATCAAGCTGGCGATTCCCTGTTGTCCTCGTTATTGCACTGCCTCTCGGTATTTTTCTCGGATCGGTTGTCGCAAAACCGACAGAATCACTTCTTTTTAATGGCGACCTTTTTGCTTGGCTGAATGGCCGAGGTGCAAGCGGTTGGGGAGGTTGGGCCCTTGCTTTATTTCCTCTCTCAGCGATTGTCGCCACTCTTGTAATCAGTCGATTTATTAATCCATGGATTCGGCAGCGAAGCAGGAAATGGGGACATTGGAAGACTGTTCTCACAGCCTTCTCTGTTTTTATCGTCGGCTTTTTTCTTGCTGGCATGATCTCAACGGCTGCTGCAATGTTTCTTGATGCTTTACGATGGGAGACGCGAAGTGGCATCTTTGGCACCTACGTACAACGTAATACCACGATTGTTGCCATTGGCATGAGTTTCGCGATCATACCGCTTATTTTCACAATTGCTGATGATGCTTTATCTAGCGTTCCTGATCACCTTCGGAGTGGCTCACTAGGCACTGGTGCAACCCCGTGGCAAACAACAGTTCGTATCATTTTGCCCACCGCGGCAAGCGGACTCTTTTCAGCTGTCATGATTGGTGCAGGAAGAGCCATTGGGGAGACAATGATTGTCTTAATGGCCGCAGGAAATACACCCATTATGGATTGGAATATTTTCAGTGGGTTTCAGACCATATCTGCAGCAATTGCAACAGAACTGCCGGAGGCAACTCAGGGGTCGACTCATTATCGCATCCTTTTTTTAGCAGCAGTACTTTTGTTTGTTCTGACATTTTTTATTAATACAGTAGCCGAGGTCGTACGACAAAGATTCCGAAGGAGAGCACATGAACTCTAGTCGGTTTCGAAGGCACAACATCTGTTCCCCATTTTCCGGGCTTATGGCACATGGTGAACCATGGGTATGGTTGATGTCAGGATCTCTTGCAGTCGCAGTTGCGATGATTGTGGGCCTCCTGTTGTTCATAACAGTACGCGGTTCTCTTCATTTTTGGCCACGTCCACTCTACGAAATTACGCTACGCGATGGTGAGACTTGTCTTGGTGAAATAACGTCTCGTGAGATGGGAGCAAACAACCCTCAGAAAGATGAAACATTTGATGACCGTCTCCTTGTACATATTGCTAACTTTGAATTGACGGGGATGCACTACAGATGGATCAATGAAAGCGATATCGCTGCTACGCAACAACCCAAGTTTGCAACCGTAGTTGAACGGCTCGAGGGTGGCCGCTTTCATGGCTTTCCCGTGCGTGTCTTAAAAAATGGCGTTGCAGTAAGCATTGGTCCAGAAACAGCGTGGTTAAAGTACAAAGAAATTGCTCCGGCTATTCGCAAACAATTTCATGATGCAAACTATTTAGACAAAAACGAGCGAGGAAAATTACAACAACGCCTCCGAAGTGCTCGGCTTGCCATGTTTAATGCTCGCCTCAAGCATGGTGCCGAGGATAACTCTTTCTTGGATGCCGCACGAGATAAAGAAAAACAAATTTCTAAAGAAGTTGCCACACTTTCAAATCATCTTGACAAAAATCTGACAGCACTACGAAAGGCTAGTCAAGCCTGGAGCTTTGAATTTGAAACTGCAGAAGGTCATTCAGTAATTCTTCCCATAGAAGAGATCGTTCAAGCATGGCAGCCTAATAACATTGGTTTTTTCCGCACGCTCCGTGTTTATGGAGCACGTTGGTGGGAGTTTCTTTCTGATGATCCGCGCGAAGCAAATAGTGCCGGTGGGGTTTTTCCTGCCATTTGTGGAACAGTCAGTATGACTCTCTTCATGGCACTTCTCGTTGCACCATTTGGAGTTCTAGCGGCACTCTACCTGCGTGAATATGCCGCCGACGGACCCCTCACGGCTACGGTCAGAATTGCAATCAATAACTTGGCTGGTGTTCCAAGCATTGTTTATGGTGCTTTTGGCATTGGTTTTTTCTGTTACGGCGTCGGCGGTTGGATTGATGAATTATTTTTTAGTGCAAGTTTGCTTGCCGACAATCAACCAACGTATGGCACAGGTGGTCTTTTATGGGCATCACTGACATTGGCTTTACTGACGCTACCTGTCGTCATCATAGCGACTGAAGAAGCCCTAGTAGCTGTGCCAAATTCAATAAGAGAAGGATCTTACGCGTGCGGTGCCAGTAAGTGGCAAACTATTTACCGTATCGTCCTGCCAAGAGCATTACCGGGAATAATGACCGGATTAATTTTAGCAATGGCTCGTGCAGCTGGTGAGGTTGCACCGCTCATGCTTGTCGGGGTGAAAAAGGTTGCACTGGATCTTCCTGTCGATACATCATTCCCATACATTCATCCCGAACGAGAATTCATGCACCTTGCCTACCTCGTATACGATGTTGGATTCCAAAGCCCAAACAGTCAGGCAGCAAAGCCCATGGTCTTCACAATTACATTGTTGCTTGTGGCTTTGATTGCCGCGCTCAATATCACTGCAATCTACATACGATCACACCTGAAGCGACGCTATGTTCCTCAACACTTTTAAAAGCTTTGGGTAAATACTTACTTTCAATCGTTCTCTGGTAAAATATGATGATGCCTGCACAAAAAGAAAACGTGTCTTCAGCCATTTCAAGCAACGGAGGATCAGGGATTTCTTCTGACCGCCTACAAGCGGTTGCTCGAGGAGATAACGTTCCTGCTGAGGTACATGAAAGCGTTTTTGAGGCCACACCAGTCCTTAAAATCAATGCATTTAATCTCTGGTACGGTACAAAACAGGTCATTCACAACATTTCAATGCCCATTCCCAGAAATCAGGTTACGGCATTAGTCGGACCAAGTGGCTGTGGAAAATCA
>DONH01000352.1:8013-15396 GCA_003509235.1 Planctomycetaceae bacterium | reverse complement strand
AGTATCAGCAGATACGACGGCCTATCGATATGGTGATGGTGTAGAAGGGTGTGAGGTCTGGTTGTATGAGGTGAAGGGCTGGGGCCACCGGGTTCCTGGTGCAAGGAAACTTGGTGTCCACTCTGTCGATCTCGTCTGGGAATTTTTTAGTCGCTTCTAGAAAAAGTTATTCCTGGTGAACTATTTCTTTTACTAGCTGGATGCATTCGGAATGAAGCAGATCTCTGACATAAAAGTTGCCAGTAGCGATGAAGATCGTGAGCGAATCTTTCGATTTCGTTATGACGTGTATGTAATAGAGATGGGGAAAAGCCCTGTCGAGGCTGATCATCAGAAAAAGATTATTCGTGATGAACTCGATGAAGATGCTCATCTTCTCTACGCCGAAAACGAAGGACAGATTGTTGGTACTGTTCGGCTCAATTGCAGATCAAAGAAAAAGTTTCCAGATGTATGGGAGCAGAGGTACGATATTGAAAAGTTTGCACCATCATTCGGCGACCACATTTCCATGACCTCACGGATGATGGTCGCCAAAGACTATCGAGGGTCAAGTGTTCCTGCTGCATTGGTTGGCGCGGTATACAGTGCTGGCCGGGAGATGGGAAGCAAATTTGACTTCTGCAATTGTGCGCCTTCCCTGCTTGAGTTTTATGAGCAGATTGGCTTTCGTCGATTTACTGACGGCTTTATGGATGAAGATAATGGGTACCACGTACCTCTTGTGATGCTTGTCCGAGATACGCAGTATCTCAGACAGGTTCGAAGTCCTTTATATCGAGTGGCAAGGAACTTCGAACATGAGCCTGAAACAGGTGTGTGGTTTCAAGAAACCTTTCCGTCACATGCCGGAATAGCAAATAGTCGATCTCGAAATACCGAAGAATTTTGGAAACAACTGTCCGATCAACTTGCAGCACCGCCGACCGAATGCATTCCACTTTTTGAGTCACTCAGTAATGAAGAGGTCAGTGGCTTCTTACGAACCGGAACGGTTCTCAGTTTACAGCCTGGAGATAGGATCATTCGTCAGGGAGATGTTGGCGATGAAATGTATATCATCCTTTCAGGTGTTGCAGAAGCTGTCAGCAGAAAAGAAGAGCAAGAACATTCTTTGGCGATCATGTCGAAGGGCCAGATTTTTGGTGAAGTGGCATTTATTTCAACAGCAGTTCGAAGCGCAGATGTGAACGCACTTACTGAAATGCAAGTACTCATAATTAGTAAGGGATTTCTAACTCGTGCCATGCGCAAACAGCCAGAAATATCTGCAAAAGTACTGTTCAATCTTTCGCTGATTCTTGCTCAGCGATTACGGGACCGAACAGATTCGTGGGTTGAGGCGATGACCAGTTAGGCATGCTCTTGAGAGTTGTGGCAATGCTTGCGAATCAAAGTTGTAAATGATTTTAATGAAGGGGTTCTCAATGGGCGATCACGCTGCAGGTTCATATGCATTCGGTACATTCGATGAAAATCAGGATGAACTTGCTCGGCTAAAGCAGCAGGCTGCGATTGTTAGCGAGATGGAGGGACGTGTTCTTCGGGAAGTTGGGCTGAAGCCTGGCATGCGGGCTCTCGATCTTGCATGTGGTCCGGGTATTGTGACAGCACTCTTAGCTGAGATGGTTACTCCGTCAGAGGTGATTGGCGTAGACCTGAGTGAAGATCTGCTGCACGAAGCTCATGCATATCTGGAGAGTCGTGGCACACGCAACGCAACATTTCAACAGGGAGATGTCTATTCACTTGATGGATCGCTCGGTGTGTTTGATTTTATCTACACTCGTTTTTTATTTCAGCATCTGGCTGATCCGAAGCTGGCACTGTCAAAGATTTTACCGAGGCTGTCTCCTGGTGGCAGGCTTTGTGTTGTAGACATCGATGATGCGTGGCTTACGTTACATCCTGAGCCTGCAGGTTTCCGTGCTTTTACGAAACGGGCTGCCGAAGGGCAGTCGCGTAGTGGGGGTGATCGAAACGTCGGGCGAAAGCTTGGAGGAATGTTGCAAGAGGCTGGCCTTGAACAGGTTGATGTTCACGTCACAACGGTTAATTCCCAACAGTTGGGAATGCGTAATTTCCTTGATATTACGACAGGTTTCAAAAAAGAACAGGTGTCAGAAGAGCACTCGAATGCAGCGGGGAAAGATCTCGAAGAAATATACAAGTGTGTTGATATGAAAGACGCATGGGGTTTTGTGGCAGTCTTTGTGGCAACGGGCATAAAAGGCAGGAATGAAAGCCCATGATCGATCTTGCAAAGCGTCTTCCAGAAATGGCATGATCTCGGTTGAACACGTCGTTCTCTCTGAGTGAAAGCTATGGCTACTGCTGATCCATTACTCACTATTCTGTTTGTTGATATTAGTGAAAGCTCGAAGCTCTACCGATTGCTCGGTGATCAACACGCATCTCGTGTGGTTGCCGATTTACTTGATCGACTCGCTGAAATTACGCGTGCACACGAGGGCACTGTCATCGATCGTATCGGAGATGAGCTGATGACACTCTTTCACGAAGGATCTTCTGCTCTGAAATCGGCAATCTCGATGCAATGGGCCGCAAATGACTTTACGCATGAGCATCTTCCCTCCGATTCACGATTAACTGTCCGTATTGGTTTACACACTGGGCCAACAATGATGGAGAACGGAAGGCCAAAAGGTCAGTCCGTCTACAGAGCAAAACGTGTTGTTGAAAATACGAAGGCACATCAAATTTTGCTTGACCACGAAACGTTCGGTTTCCTTGAGGATGCGGGGCAGTGGGATGTCCGGCCACTGAATACAATTGGACTTAAAGGGCAGGGTAAGCCTGCATCTCTTGTTGAAGTGTTCTGGAATAAAGCAGAGTCAACCGCACTGAATCACCAGAAGCCACAACTGCCGATATCAGCCGTAGGTGTTAGTTTGGAGGCTGGTGGTGAAACGATTCAGGTTGGACAGCATCAACGCGTCTCAGTCGGTCGGCTTGCACCGTGTGAGATTGTCTTACATCATTCATCGATATCGAGAATCCATGCCTACTTTGAGAGTCGTAAGCAGAGTATTTACGTTGAAGACGTGAGCACCAACGGCTGCTATATCCAACAAGATGGAGAGGCGTCACCAGAATTTATTCATCGTGATGAAGTAGCTCTTTTGGGATCGGGTCTCATAGGTCTGGGAAAGCCACCCGAATCTGGAACGCTGCATACGATTCGCTATGCCTGTATTGCCTCGTAGGTCAGGTCGCCAAACCCTCAGGCTGAGAACTATCTCTTCTGGTTGAGCTAGTCTAGCACTGGAAATCATTCAAGTAGCCGATCAGTTGGTGAAATCCATGAATGTGAGGTGCTGCATATGAAAGGAATCTGTTTCCGTTACATTAGATGGTAGTGGGAATTGAGTTGGGGACATTTTTCTCACTCATATCGAATATATCTTTTACCTTTTACGGTGCTTTTACAAATGATGAAGAATATCTCATTCGCCTTCCTGTGCATCGTCGTAATTTCGTTTGCTGCACGTGCTCACGCAGACGATCGACCCAATATTCTGTGGGTTGTAAGTGAAGACAATAGCCATCATTGGCTTGGCTGTTATGGAAATGAACAGGTACGCACGCCGAATATTGACCAGCTTGCAGCAGAGGGTGTGCGATACGAATTTGCATATTCTAATGCTCCAGTCTGTGCAGTCGCACGAAGTACATTAATAACCGGACGCTATGCATGCAGTATCGGCACGCAGAACATGCGTAGTCGCTATCCAATCCCATCAGATATTCAGCCGTTTGTCTCGTATCTCCGTGATTCCGGCTACTACTGCGTGAATCAGTCGAAGACCGACTACAACTTCAAAACAGATGATAAAAGTCATTGGGACGATTCAAGTAACAAAGCCCATTGGAAAAATCGTCCAGAAGGAAAACCATTTTTTGCAGTGTTCAATACGGGCATTAGCCATGAGAGCAGTCTTTTTGAAAACAAGAAAAAATCAGCTCGAAAAAATGGCCTGATTCCTGGAACACCAAGTCAGGATCCAGCCTCAGTTACGTTGCCACCGTTTCTTCCCGACACTCCGGAGATTCGAGATGACTGGGTAACGTATCTCGATATTCTTTCTGCAATGGACAAACAGATAGGTGACTGGCTTGCAGAATTGGACGATGCAGGTCTCCGTGAAAATACGATTGTGATTTACTATTCCGATCACGGTGGGATTCTTCCTCGAGCAAAGCGATATATCTACGACACAGGAACACACGTTCCTATGATCGTTCAGTATCCTGAAAAATTGGCACAGATGGCACCTGGTCTTCCAGGATCGACAAATGATCGTCCTGTCAGTTTTGTGGATCTGGCTCCAACCACACTTAGTCTTGCGGGTGTAGATATTCCAGAAGGCATGCAGGGGCGTGCATTTCTCGGTGAACAGAAACAGGAGGCGGCTCCCTACGTCTTTTTGTTTGGCCAGCGATTCGATGCTCGTATGCTTCGTTTTGTCAGGGCAGTAACTGATGGTCAGTACCGATATATACGCAACTTCAACCCTCATCAGCATCGAGGCATTCTTGCAGGCTATCCTCACAGTCAAGCGGGGTGGCGGTCGTTCTACGCACTACAGCAGGCAGGAAAAACCGATGCTGCTCAATCGTCATTCTGGAAAGTTCCTCAACCGGTTGAAGAACTGTATGACACACAGAACGATCCGTGGGAGGTTACGAATCTTGCCGGTGATCCCGCGCATGCGACGCGTCTTGAAACAATGCGCGCCGCAACGTTTGAAACCATGAAAAATATTCGTGACACAGGTCTTGTACCCGAAGCGATGTATAACCAGATTTCTGAAAAAGGGACGGTGTACGACTACGTCCATGATAAGAACTTTCCGTATGAAAAAGTTCTTGAGTTGGCAGTCATAGCATGTAATGGTGATCTTCAGGTACTTCCAGAACTTAAGAAAGTGATGAAGAGTAAGCACCCTGTCATGCGTTACTGGGGAGCAGTTGGCTGTACCATTCGTGGCAACAACGCAGCGTCTACACGTGAGCTTTTACAATCACTTCTTCGTGACCCAGAACCGGCAGTTCAGCTTGCTGCTGCTGAGGCATTAGTTGCCGTGGGTGAAAGGCAGGCCGGGCTGAAGGGGTTGGTAGATGTCTTGAGTACCACGCGTGATGAAATGGTTGTACTGGAAGCACTGCATGTTGCCGCTGCGTATAAATTGACTGGGAGCATTCCAAGGCCGGTCTATGAACAGGCATGTCAAGTTGGCAAATATCCCAAAGGAATGCTGTCAGACTACCCTGACAATTCGTAAGCGAACTCACGCTTGGAAAGCCAACGCCTAGGGCTCTCTCTTACCAGAAGCCATCGAACCATTTCCAGAAAGGATGATGAAGCAAAGCGACCACAGAAAAGATGATGGTTTCAGAAACCGCGAACCCTCTTTTTGTTATTTTTTTGGTCACACAAATGATGGTAAAAACACTTGCAGTGAATAGCAGAATCGTCACAGTGGCCTGCCATCCTAAAGCAATACCTACCAGAGTACCGGCTAATGAAAATGTACTCTTAGATGCGGTAATGGGTTTCTTTCGATTGCTTACATACTGGATGGTGCTTGTGAGAAGCCAGCCGATCAGGCCTCCTGCCACGCAGGTAACGATTGGAATCATTGATGGCGGTATCGCGCGAATAAGATCTGGAGGTAGGTGATGATAAAATTTGACAGGCTGAAGAGTTGGGATCCCGACTGATAATCCTGCAAAGACGCAGAGTATGATTCCCGAAAGCCACTTTGGACAGCGGAGTCGATCAAGGTCCATCAGTGACAGCATCAGCAAGAGACTAAATAATGCGGTGTGATAAAGATAGATTCCAACGACAGGCCATTTTGTATAAAGGATGATCCACAGAATTCCAGCATAGAAATATCGCTTGAACTCGGGCACATTGGTTGCGCCTGTCACTAATTCAAAAAGAAAAAGTGATCCGAATATGGTCGCTCCAATAAGTTCAGTCAGAAAGTAACGGATAGGAATCGCGGATAGGCAATTCCGGCAGCGTCCTCCGAGATTTAAGTAGCTGAAAAGTGGTAAGTTATCAATTCGGCGAATTGTCCCACCACATGCAGGACAGACTGATGCACGTGTGGTAACCGATGCCCCGGATGGGACGCTCTTCGCAACAACATTGATAAAGCTTGCAACACATGCCCCGTAGTATGTAAATACTGCAAATACCAGAAACTTCGCAGTCCGGATTCGGAATAATTCATACGGATCCAAGTCAGTTGCAGGAATAATCATCGGCTGTTCCCGAAACTGGTCAAGAAATGCATTGACAGACGGAATTACAATGAGATAGCCAGCAAGAATAGCCCCGATGATCAGCCATCCGAGTGTTCGAAGCGACCACGTCTTCTTTTCTTTGTGGTCGCTTTCGTTATCCACCCCGCACCTCCAGCAAAGATCTTTAAGTAAGTTCGGACATACGCCAATAACCCTAGTAATATCGTACCAAATTTTACACTCGACTCGTTTTGATTGTATGGCGACTGCCTTGTATTCATTGCCACTTCTAAATTAGCCGAAATGAGTGCAGCATATCGAACAGATACCATTGTTTAGATGGCCTGTATTTGATGAGTTTGGAAGACCGGAACAAAACCGTTGGCAACTTTGGAATCTGCATACAACTCCCCTGATTGCGGACCGCATTGCTTTGTCAGTTCGGTAGTCGTTGACGTTCAATATTCCTGTAGTTCCACAATGGCAGATACTTCTGCTGGAAGACGTACCGAAATTGAGAATAGAACAAGAAACACGGGGTTTGCTAAAGATAAGCTAGCCGACTCGAGATTATCGAGAGTCGAAGGTCAGGCAGTGTAAAAGCGGTCCATTGAGGAGTGTTTTTCGCCTTTTCAAAACATTAAAGGGATATTTGGACATGCGGTTGACTGGGCAGGGAACTGGAAGGAAACTGGGTAAATATCCTGTTGCTATATAAGCACAAAACAGGCAAAATCCCGCAACTTTTGAGTTGGAAAAGTTTGTGGTTTTATTGAGAAGAGCGTCGATAGTAACTAGGCGGTCATTAGTCGTTAAAATTATTTCAGACTGTCAAATAATGGTTGAAGAGCAGTTATCGCTCTAGGCATGGGTAACAAAAGTTGCAGAAACATATATTGAAGAAGGGCTTGTCACTGCCAATAACTGGAGCGCCCTCCGAAGAGATAGAAGTTGCTCCAGAAGTTGCGCGCGTTGGAATTGTTGCAGACAATTTCGAGGGTCTGAAGCCAACGTTAATGGTGAAAGTAGGAGACCGGGTTCAAAAAGGACAGCCGGTCTTTCTGGATAAGAAGAATCCTGGTGTGACCTTTACGTCACCAGCTA
>DONH01000352.1:0-7619 GCA_003509235.1 Planctomycetaceae bacterium | reverse complement strand
TGTAGATGGTAATGAAGAAAAAACATTTGCAAAAGCTACTGCGAGCAATCGTTCTCTTCGTGAGCCCGTCATTGAGGTGCTTTTAGAATCAGGTCTTTGGACGGCTTTTAGGACGCGTCCTTACGGCAAAGTGCCACGAGTCGATTCGTTGCCAGCCGCTATTTTTGTGACTGCCATAGATACAGAGCCATTAGCGCCTCATCCTCGTGTCATTATGAAGGAAAAGGAAGATGCGTTTATTCAGGGCGTGTTGGCTCTAGCAGCTCTTTCTAATAACGTTCATGTTTGTCTATCCAGCGAAACAGATGTTCGCCCGATAGACCATCCGAACATTCACTATCAGATTTTTGAGGGTCCACATCCTGCGGGTCTGCCAAGCACTCATATTCACTTCGTGGATCCCGTTGGTCCAAACAAAACTGCTTGGCATATCGGGTATCAAGACGTTAGTGTGATTGGACATCTCTTTTCAACTGGTCGTATTGACTGTGAACGTTATGCCGGAATTTGTGGCCCAGGAGTCACGGATCCTAAAATTCTGAAAACACAAATGGGTGCAAGCATCACTGAATTAGTTGGTGGCAGATGCGTACCTGACAAGAAATTGAGAATAGTATCTGGGAGTGTTCTGTCTGGCAGACGAGCAGTGGAGCCTGTCGATTATTTAGGACGCTTTAATAACCAGATTTCGGTTCTTGAGGAAGGTGATTTCCGAGAGTTCCTTGGCTGGCAAAAGCCTGGTTTTAATCAGTTTAGCGTCACAAATGCCTTCGCATCAGCATTTACGAAAGGTGCTCAATTTGCCCTGACCACCTCAACGGGTGGTAGTAAACGTGCAATGGTCCCGATTGGCAGTTATGAAAAAGTCATGCCACTCGATATTTTAGCCACACAACTTCTTCGATCCTTAATTGTCGGAGATACCGAGCAGTCGCAAAGGCTTGGCTGTCTAGAATTAATCGAAGAAGATTTAGCGCTCTGTACGTTCGTATGTCCAGGAAAATACGAATACGGCAGGATTCTTCGTGACAGTCTTCGGTCAATTGAAATAGACGGCTAACTAAATCAAACCCCAGATCAAATTCAAAATATTTTTAATTGAGATAATACGATGAAATGGCTTCGTAAAGTACTAGATTCTCAAGCCCCCCTTTTTGAAGAGAAAGGGAAACTAGAGAAGTTGTATCCGCTTTATGAGGCGGCAGATACATTTCTTTATACGCCGGGTGAAACAACCCGAGGCCCTTCGCATGTTCGGGACGCATTGGATTTGAAAAGGATGATGTCAATTGTTGTATTGGCACTCCTGCCGTGTGTCATCATGGCTTGCTACAATACTGGTTATCAAGCAAGCGTTGGGGCGTCTAGCTATATTGCATCCACGAATGCTCAAGTTGGTGGTGAATCGTATGATTCGGCTATTCAAAGCGCTTTAGGGTGGAGATCACTCATAGCAGGGCTGCCAAGTCCCGATAGCTTTTGGGGTAATTTGTTACTTGGTGCAACATATTTCCTTCCAGTTTACATCGTCTGTATGACAGCTGGTGGCATATGTGAAGTTTTATTCTCAATTATTCGTAAGCACGAAGTGAATGAAGGGTTTCTGGTTACGGGCCTTTTATTTCCTCTTACATTACCGCCGACTATCCCATTGTGGCAGGTTGCAGTTGGAATTATTTTTGGAGTAGTCATCGGTAAGGAAGTTTTTGGTGGGACGGGTAGAAATTTTTTGAACCCTGCACTGACAGCTCGTGCATTTTTGTATTTTGCATATCCTGCACAGAGTTCTGGCGACAAGGTATGGAATGCCTTCGGTAATGTTGATGGGATCAGTGGCGCAACGATTCTTGGAAATGTAGCTGCGTTACCGAATAAAGCAGAGGCAGTTAAGTATCTTCAGAATTTTGATTATGCCGATTACGGCTTTGGATTTTGCATGGGGTCAATGGGTGAGACATCGACATTATTCTGTGCATTAGGGGCATTTGTACTCGTCTTAACCGGGATTGGCTCTTGGCGAATTATGCTGTCAGTACTTTTGGCTGGTTTAGCAACAGCATCTGTAGTGCATTTTTCTTCAGGCGACAGCAATGCTGCCATGTTTGCAATGACTCCTATTCAGCATCTTTTAGTTGGAAGCTTTGCATTTGGGTTGGTATTTATGGCGACTGATCCGGTCTCTGCTTCTATGACAGACACTGGAAAATATATATATGGGGGTCTTATTGGTTTTCTTGTAATCATGATTCGCGTAATCAACCCCGCTTATCCCGAGGGGATGATGTTGGCAATTTTGGTTGGCAATGTTTTTGCGCCTTTGATTGATTATTTTGTGACGCAGCGAAATATTAATCGACGCCTGCACCGGTGGGCCCAAAATGTGCAAGTGGAGGTTTAAGTGGCAAAAACACGAGACACCGTTTTAAATACTTTTCTTACCACAGCCGTGCTCTGCATCGTCTGTTCCGTTTTTGTCTCAGCATCAGCCGTCGGGCTGAAGTCAAGGCAAGAACTAAATAAGCAACTCGATAAAAAGAAAAACATACTATCGGTATGTCAAATTGATTTTTCGAACGGAGATGTTCAAAGCATTTATGACGAAAACATTCAAGCGTATTTAGTGGATTTGCAAACGGGCTTTTACGCAGAGCAGACACCTGATTCAAAACAAACTGCGGCGAAATTTGATCTATCAAAACTTGCAGACAGTGAGTTTAAAACACTCACAGAAGATCCTGCTGGACTGGGAGGCAGGCGTGAAAATTTCGAAGTGATTTACGTTTTCCAAAAAGGAAACCAACTTGTTTTGCCGATTCGGGGCAAGGGTTTATGGTCGACGTTGTGGGGTTTTCTTTCGTTGGATGCGAATGATTTTACAACACGTGGCATCACCTTTTATGCACATGGCGAGACCCCTGGCTTAGGAGGTGAAGTAGATAGTGATGCCTTTAAAAATCAATGGATGGAAGAAAATGCGACCTTGGATAAAGATGGAAAAGTGATCATTGAAGTCTCCAAGGCAGGTCAGGCCGTAGAAGGTGAAATCGACGGTTTGGCTGGTGCAACAATAACAACACAAGGAGTGGATAAGCTCATTAAATACTGGCTAGGGCCAGATGGCTTTGGGCCCTTCCTAGTTGGAAATACTAAGAAATTTCAGGCTGTCGCAAAGAATGAGCGGAGTGTAGTTGGACTGATTAGTGGGCTTCAGGATTAAAAATGGCAAAAGTCAAAACAACAGATGTTTTGTTTGATCCGGTGGTCAAGAACAACCCGATTGCGCTACAGGTTTTAGGAATTTGTTCGGCTTTGGCAGTGACTACGAAGCTCGACACAACGCTCACAATGTGTGTAGCAGTAATATTTGTAGTCGCTTTTTCGAATCTTGCAGTGAGTTCAATACGAACGTTTATTCCCTCAAGCGTGCGAATAATCGTTCAAATGACGATCATTGCGTCGTTAGTAATCATTGTTGATCAGTTCTTGAAAGCATTTGCCTTCGAGGCGAGTAAGCAGATGTCAGTATTTGTTGGTCTTATCATCACCAACTGTATTGTCATGGGTAGAGCTGAGGGATTTGCGATGAAGAATCCGCCGTTCATCAGCTTCTTGGACGGTATTGGGAATGGTCTTGGCTACAGCTTTATTCTGTTAGCCGTGGGTGCTGTGAGGGAACTTTTTGGCAGCGGAAAGCTTCTTGGCTATACGGTTCTTTCGAATGACTATTATCAAAATAATGGCCTGATGCTCCTAGCCCCGAGTGCATTTTTTCTTATTGGAATGATCATCTGGATCATCAGGACATTTCGCCCAGACCAAATAGAGGAAGCGTAGAAATGTCAGAACACATCAGCATCATCATCAAAGCGATGTTCATAGAAAATCTTGCGCTAAGTTTTTTCTTGGGCATGTGTACCTTTCTTGCGGTATCAAAAAATGTAAAAACAGCAATTGGGCTTGGAATTGCTGTCATTGCGATTCAGTCAATCACCGTACCTGCCAACAATCTTATTTATAGGTATTTCCTCAAAGACGGTGCCTTGGCCTGGGCAGGCATTCCGGATTCAAACTTGGAATTTTTGGGCCTTATAAGCTACATCGGAGTGATTGCGGCGATGGTTCAAATTCTTGAAATGACACTCGATAAATACTTTCCTGCACTGTACAGCGCTCTTGGCATTTTCCTGCCCTTAATTACGGTTAATTGCGCGATTTTGGGCGGATCTCTCTTTATGGTTGAACGTGACTATACTTTTATTCAGAGCATTGAATTTGGAGTTGGCAGTGGCCTCGGTTGGGCAATGGCGATAGCCGCTCTTGCAGGTATTCGAGAGAAATTGAAATATGCGGATGTGCCACCTGGGCTTCGTGGCTTAGGAGCAACGTTTATGATCGTTGGCTTAATGGCTATGGCTTTCATGGCCTTCGGTGGTATTCAACTCTAGATACGCATTGAACTTTCCGAGGCATCATTAGAATTTAATAACAGTCAACAAGAGGTGAGTTTACGAGATGGAAAATATCATCCTTGGCGTATTCATGTTTACGGGTACTGTCACCGCTTTGGTAGCATTAATTCTTATTGCGAAATCTCGGTTGGTCACTAGTGGGCTGGTAAAGGTCCTTATCAATGACCAAAAATTAATAGAGGTTCCAGCTGGTGGAAAACTCTTAAATGCCCTGGCCGATAACAATGTGTTTGTATCGTCAGCCTGTGGAGGAGGCGGAACGTGCGCACAGTGCCGTGTCGTAGTGAATGAGGGTGGGGGCGAAATACTAGCGACTGAGCGGAGTCATATCTCGAAGCGGGAAGCATGTGATGGACATCGACTGTCATGTCAAGTTGCAATTAAACAAGACATGAAAATTGAAGTGCCACCAGAAGTATTTGAAACGAAAAAGTGGCAGTGTACGGTTCGTTCAAATGACAATGTTGCAACATTTATTAAAGAACTCGTTTTAGAGTTGCCGGAAGGCGAAGACGTTGGATTTAAAGCAGGTGGATATATCCAAATTGAGTGTCCTCCCCATACAGTGGCGTATAAAGATTTTGATATTGGCGAAGAATATCACGAAGATTGGGACAAATTTAATATTTGGCAATACGAATCCGTAGTGGATGATGAAGCGATTCGAGCCTATTCGATGGCGAACTATCCTGGTGAAAAAGGAATTATTAAACTGAATGTCCGTGTTGCCTCACCTCCACCACGAGCACCAAAGGGAACTCCACCGGGCGTGATGTCTTCTTATATTTTTAGCCTGAAGCCGGGAGACAAGGTGACAATTTCTGGCCCGTATGGTGAATTTTTCATTCAAGAGACAAAGTCTGAAATGGTGTACATAGGTGGTGGTGCTGGTATGGCGCCATTACGAAGCCATATTTTTGAGTTATTCAAACGGCAGATGACTGATAGGAAAGTCTCGTATTGGTACGGTGGTCGAAGTGCCAAGGAATTATTTTATTTAGATGAGTTTGAAGAGCTGGCAAAAAACAATGAAAATTTCAGCTTGAATATTGCACTATCAGATCCACTTCCAGAAGATAATTGGACGGGTTATAAAGGTTTTATTCATCAAGTTTTGCTCGATGAATATCTTTCAAAGCATCCGAGTCCGGAAGATCTCGAATATTACGTCTGTGGCCCTCCAATGATGCTTGGTGCAGTGCGAAATATGCTTGATGATCTCGGTGTCGAGCCAGAGAGCGTGTTATTTGATGACTTTGGTGGATAGGAATGTGGAGCCACAAAGTCTTTTACAAAAAAACACATCCATTCGTGTGGTGTTTGCAAAGGCTTACTCTTGGAATCCTTTTCATCCTGTTGTGTGCTGGCTGCCGTAGTGAGAAGCAAGGCTATGAGAGACTTGTGTTCAATGGCCTTACTATGGGGACTACGTATCGTATCGTCGCTACAGTCGACAATGACTCAACTACGTCACTGTCCCTCAAAAAATTAGTTGAAAAGAGGCTTGAGGAGCTGTGCCAAAGCCTCTCAACCTATATTGAGAATTCCGAGATAACACGTTTTAATTCATCAGCGGCAGGGGAGTGGTTCGGTGTCTCCTCTGATTTATATCGTGTTGTAGTAGCTGCGGATTCAATCAGTAGAAAGACAGGCGGAGCGTTTGATATTACCGTTGGACAGGCAGTTGACTTGTGGGGATTTGGTGCCGAAGGGGGGGCGTTGAGCAACGAACTTCCAGAACAAGATAAAATTCATTCGGCTCAACAAACGGTTGATTACAGACAACTCCAGATTCAAAGTGATCCACCAGCACTTAAAAAATCAGACAGTGAACTAAAAATTGATGTCTCAGCGATAGCGAAAGGCTACGGTGTCGATGAGATTCTTCTTCTATTGGAAAACGTACATGAAGTACATGGAGCGATGGTTGAGATCGGGGGAGAGATCCGTGTCTTTGGACATCGATCCGATGGATTCAAGTGGACGGTGGGTATTCAATCACCGGTCAGAGATCGCGGTGGGCTTGCTGCTAAAGTCTATTTGGATAATGAAGCGGTAGCATCTTCTGGCAGCTATGTGAACTATTTTGAGAAGGACGGAAAGAGAATTTCCCACGTAATCAACCCATTGAAAGGTGCTCCAGTTGAAACTGATACCATAGCCACTACTGTAATAGATGAGTCTTGTATGACAGCTGATGCGTGGGCCACTGCGTGTATGGTAATGGATGTTCAAAAGGCATTAGACATAGCTCGTTCTGAAGATATCGGGCTTATGATTATCCGCGAAGAGTCAGAAGACTCTCTCGAGGTTATCTCTAATAATAGTTTCAAAAAGTATTTAGTGAATGAAGACAGATGAGTACATTTCTTCTAACACCACTTGTATTTGGCGTCTTTTTTATGTGCCTTGCGGTGGGTGTAATCTTTTCAAATAAAAGACTCAAGGGTAGCTGTGGTGGGCTTGCCAATATGACTGGGGAAGACGGAAAGTCTATGTGTGAGATTTGCCCAAATAACGAGTCAAGCTGCGAAAATAAAGTAAGCAGTAATGAACCGCCCACACCGTCTGTTCAATAGCACAGTCGTAATGGCTTATGCAGCCAGGCTTTGAATGTATTGAACGAGATGTCTTCTATTCGATTACAAAAAGAATTAATCCTAACGCAACTGTCCAGAATAGAATTGTGAACAGTGCGGCTCGTTCTTTTGAGGCAAGATTTTGCTTGCGATATTCTTCACCCCAGGCATCGTCTTGTTCTTGATATTTGGGAAGTACGATCAATTTCCATGAGAGCCAGCAAAGGAGAAAGCAACAGATAGTTGAAAAAGGTGCCATGTATGTATCCAGTTGCGTTTGCACGGGAACTGTAAAATTCGAGAAGCAAAGAAAGCATCGATAGAATCATCTAGAATAATACAAAGATATGACATCAATCCAACTTTTTATCGAGGAGGTTTAAGATGAATACGAATGAAGACACATCTCCAGATTCACAGTTGCCGCCTCGAGATGTCCACGGGGAGAAGCCGAAGGCACCAAGGAGAGATGATTTCCATGACTCAGATAAATATGAAGAGGCTTATGCAAATTATCTCCGTGCTTTGGAGTGGTGGGAAAAAAGCTTTGGGACACACGATGCGTAAATTT
>DONH01000065.1 GCA_003509235.1 Planctomycetaceae bacterium | reverse complement strand
AGAACAATTCTCACAGAGTAATAAAGCCCAAAACAAAACATTTGTTGTTCAGAGTCACCCAGACGGTATACAACAGATGGCCCTGGGTGGGCAATTTACCTCTGGAATGTATTCATGAAACCGGCACACGGCGTTTGGGCATTGATTCTTTTTTTGATCATTGCGCATCAAGATATTTGGTTTTGGGACGACACCACATTGGTCTTTGGGTTTCTTCCAGTCGCTCTCGCATACCACGCCTGCATATCTCTTGCAGCGGCATTTACATGGTACCTTGCAACTCGTTTTTGCTGGCCGTCTGATCAGGCACCGTCAGCCCAAGGAAGAGACACTGCATAATGACACAACTTCTCATCATCATTGGTTATCTTTTCCTTCTCCTCCTTCTCGGCATCGGAGCAAGTCGTCTTTTTCGCGGAACAAGCCAAGACTACATGCTGGCCAGCCATTCCATTGGTCCATTCCTTCTCCTGATGTCCATTTTTGGGACAACCATGACTGCCTTTGCCTTGGTCGGCTCAACCGGTGAATCTTTCAAGGAAGGGGTTGGTGTCTACGGGATGCTGGCCAGCTCAAGCGGCATCATTCACTCTCTTTGTTTTCTTCTTCTTGGTGTAAAAGTTTGGGAGCTAGGCAGGAAGTATGAATACCGCACTCAAGTGCAATTCTTTCGTGATCGACTCGAGAGCCGTTGGATCGGCGTCATCCTCTTCCCTGTTCTTGTTGGGCTGGTAATTCCTTACCTTCTCATTGGCGTTATGGCGTCCGGCACTGTCATCAATAAAGTGACTGCGGGATCGATCCGAGATGGCCGAGTCGTTGGTGGCACGTTTGAAGAGGGGACCTTTCCCCAATTTCTCGAACAAGGAAAAAAGCCACAAAGTGAAGAGCCAGCGAACTTTATATACGGTTCACAAGGTGGCGTCCCGAAGCCGTTAGCTTCGCTTGCCATATGCGGCATTGTTTTGATTTACGTCTTTCTTGGTGGCATGAGAGGAACAACGTGGGCCAATACGTTCCAGACGTTAGTTTTCATGGTCTTAGGTATTGTCACGTTTGTGGTTATTGCGTGGCAACTTGGCGGACAAGAGAGTTTCTGGACCAGTTTACAGACGGCGAGTAGCTCCATACCTATTGAAAAATTAACACGAATACACATACCACCGGAAAAATTCCTTACCTACATGTTCGTTCCGCTAAGCGTCGGCATGTTTCCCCATCTTTTTCAACATTGGCTCACTGCACGAAGTGCAGAAAGTTTTAAGCTTCCAATCGTTGCGCATCCATTATTTATTGCCATCGTTTGGGTTCCGTGCGTGTTGATTGGCGCATGGGCCACGAGTGATCTTATAACGATACCTCCGCCTGTCGCTGCCAACCCCAATGCTGTCCTGCCTTTTCTCGTGAAACAGTTGGCAGGACCCGTACTCGGCGGCCTACTGACCGCAGGGATTCTGGCAGCAATTATGTCTTCTCTCGACAGTCAATTTCTTTGTCTTGGAACAATGTTTACAGAGGATGTTGTCCGTCCACTTTGTGGCCAACGAAGTCTGTCTGACCGTCAGCAACTTCTTGTTGCTCGGCTTTTTATTATCGGTATCGTTGCACTGACGTATGGACTGAGCCTCTTTGAACCACGACGTGTATTCACGCTCGGCGTCTGGTGCTTCAGTGGATTCTCAAGCCTTTTCCCACTTATTCTTGCAGCACTTTACTGGCCTCGTCTGACGAAAGCAGGGGCGTATGCATGCGTTTTAGCTGCTGCAGGGAGTTGGCTATGGCTGTTTCGTGCGTCAGAATTTGCGGCTCAGCCAAACTTCACAGTAAACATCCCTGTGCCAATAACGCTTGACGGAGATGGTTATTGGCAACTCATGCCTGTCGCGGCAATGATCGCCTGTTCGACTGTCGCGATGGTATGTGTTTCAGTAGTTACAAAGCCACCGAGCGACGCCACTGTTGCAAAATTCTTTCCGAAGAATGGCTCATAAATAAGCATCACTCATCTCAGCCTACGGTCCGATAGAAGGTGGGCACTTTGCGAGAAAGTCACGAGGACCACGAGTTGTGTAGTACGGATAGGCAACTGCACCGCTCGGAGGACCAGGTGGGCACGTTGCTCCATAGTCCGAGCCATCTAATTCACACTGTTCTTCTGGGGTCAGACGGTGTTTGGCAAGACCGCCATATCTCCCAACATGCCTTTCGTGACAACGGCCATCGGCGCACGCATTACAGTTTTCCCCGAGGCGGCAAAGACCATTTTTACAGCCACCCGTAGGGCAGATACCACTCTGACAATCAACGCATGGTGCTTCATTACATTGTTTACACCCATCTTCGCAACCCGCTGGGCATCCTCCGTAATGGTTGGCATACGGGCCATCAGCGTTAATAAGGAAAAGGCGGTCGATCAGCGAACAGCCGCTGGTCATACCCAGAACGGCGACAACAAGCAGGCAGGCGGAAAGATGTCTCATAGCTTCATTATCCCAAGCGTTTTCAACAATCTGGCTCTATACGAGGCAACACACCACGTGCCGCACCAAATAGCCAAAACCATTCGATGTTCTTAGATATCGGTCGAAACGGTTCAACCGATTAAGAAAACCCTGCGGCCTTTCACACCTTTTGGCAAAAACCGGGTTTTTGGCGAATATTTGAGCACTGAAACACTCGTGAAACTGCCCTATCATACTGCCACGAATGGACTGTTTGTGGCACTTATACGTCAGCAAAACTGCTCAGAATCAAGGAGATATTCTGGCCGCCAAACCCGAAACTATTCGAAAGCACTCGTTTACAGGGCGCCTCACGGGCAACGTTCGGAACGTAGTCTAAATCACAATCTGGATCAGGACTTTCATAGTTCGTGGTTGGCGGAAGAACACCGTCTCGAATGGCTAGAAGAGAAACGATAGCTTCTGTTGCTCCAGCGGCGGCAATTAGGTGCCCCATCATACTTTTCGTACTCGATACGGGAATTTTATACGCCCGCTCCCCAAATACATTTTTAATTGCTAATGATTCAACCCGATCATTGACACTGGTACTTGTACCATGGGCATTGACGTAATCAATGTCTCCCAAGCCAAGCCCTGCATCTTCTAAAGCCATTCGAATACAACTCGATGCACCCCGTCCTTCGGGATGAGTGTCAGTGATCCGGTAGGCATCTGCAGTCGATCCATAGCCAACAACCTCACCGTAGATCTCTGCACCGCGTGCCCTCGCGTGCTCAAGTTCTTCTAGTACAACCATCGCTGCACCTTCTCCGAGAACAAACCCGTCACGTTCATTATCAAATGGTCGTGATGCCTTCGTTGGATCATCATTACGAGTCGACAATGCTGTCAAAAGGTTAAATCCAGTGACCCCAAACGGATGGATCATACTGTGCGTCCCGCCTGAAAGCATCACGTCAGCATCTCCGCGACGAACAAGTTCGGTTGCCTCACCAATTGCCTGACTTGAAGCAGCGCATGCCGTAAGACAATTCAGGTTCGGACCTTGTGCATTAAACAACGCTGCCAAATGTCCTGCTGGCATATTTGGCTCCTGCTCTACTTCTGTGAGTGGATGAAGAGTCTCAAGACCAAGTTTTGTGAATTTGGCGACGTCGAGGGTATCACCCTCAACAGAGACCATCATCATTTTTGTGAAGGAGTCAAAATCCTGCTGCCCCTCACCACTCCCAAGATAAATACCAAGTCGTTCCGGTGCTGAAGAGAGTCCTTGAGGGAGGCCCGCATTCTTCATCGCCTGTGACGCCGCACCAACAGCAAATTTTGTATGCCGGCCACAGTGCCGCCAACGATCTTCTGTCTGACCTTCATTGCATACGGACCAGTTCTTCACCTCAGCCGCGATTTTGGTTGGAAACCGTGTTGCATCAAACACTGTAGTAGAAGCAACACCAGAACGCCCCTCCTTCAGGTTTCCCCAAAGTTCTTCGACTGTCACGCCCAAAGGCGTCACACATCCCATTCCAGTGATTACAACTCGTCGTCGGCCAGCCACCATTACAGCTCCTCCATGCTTTCAGATTCCAGAAAGACGTTCCAGCCTAATGCCAGAACCTGATGTCTACTACAATAACGACATCAGGCTCGCAGGCCTACCAGTCAGGTCTTGAGAGTGGATTTCCGGCCTCATCTTGGCCAATATCGTAGATGTGCATGTGATCGAGCCATTTGAGCAACTCCTCTGGCTCAAACAGTTTGGGAACACCTTCACCAGGCTCAAGATGTGCAAAAAACAATTCTGCTTTACCCTGAGGCCGCTCCTCGCCCTTTTCATCAACAACAACACTTTCCACACTAGCGAGAGAGCCTGTCGGCTTAAGTTCATCAATTACCGCGCGAAAAAGAATTGAATCACCCGGAACAGCGTCATATTGAAACTCTGCCTTGGCAACCTTTGCAAGAACAACCCTTCGGTTGAATTCCAAGGCGTCTGCAATAAGCAGACCGGCCGTTTGTGCCATTCCCTCTACAATCAAAGAGTTTGGCATCAGGGCAGCACCCGGAAAATGATCATGAAGATGTTCCTCTGCAAGAGAAACGTTCTTCACGGCTGTCGCCTGTTTACCACGAACAAATTCATTGAACCGATCAATCCAGAACCAACGCATAGCGCAGTTTTACTCCGTTTAGCATACAGCGAGACAAACTTCGGCTCAAAACACTACGAGCATCACACGTCGAATTAACCGCCAAGTTTACTCTGAACGTAGCGAACCATGTCCTCGACAGTAAGAATATTTGGGAAATTCTGAACACTCGGGTTCGCTTCAAATTTTGTCAGATCAACAAAGGGCATTCGCTCTTTGAGAGCTGCAATGCCAGCATCATTTAACTTGCCGTCAACGACAAAGTCCGTGCTGGACAAAACATCTTCTGGAAACAGTTCACTTCTTGGAATCTTGATACTGAAAGCCTTTTCTAACCGGAAGACGATATCAAGAAAATCAATCGACTCTGCGCCAAGATCACCGACCATTGTCGCTTCTGGAGTCACTTCATCATCATCTACCCCCAAGGCATCTACGAGGGCAGCCTGTACTTTTTCAAAAATTTCATCTCGAGACGGCATCGACATCACACCTTTACGTAAGATTGGAAAACTCGTTCGCCATCGTAGGTTGTAATCTCGACCATCTTAGATGGAAAGCCGAGTAATTGCATTCTTCGCTGGTAAAAGCGGCACAATCAGCAGATTCAGCACTTTGAACAGGCAATCTACGCAAAAACGAGCGATTGTAGGCTTCTCTGGATTCCTCTAGGGTCTCAGGCTTTCGCCTTACGCAACGCCTGACGGAGAGGTCATTTCTGGCGAGATACCATAGACCATCTGCCCTGCCCCGGAGGGACCGCGCTTCACTGGATTCAGAACTGTCCATAATCGTCGCATTTCTGAACGTACTCGGACATCCATTGCATCACCATAAGGACGCTTATCGGCGAGGTTGTAGCGTTCAAGCTCCAACCGAGCTGTCAAACTTGTCCGGTCACCGACCATCCCGCTTGCTTTCACTTTTGTACGATGAGAATCCTGAGATAGCACCTCTGCGTGGACAGTCAGTACTTTTCCAGGTTCTACAAAGTCACCGTATTTCACATTGCGGGCAGTTCGCAGGACAACGATGCTGTTTGCAAAATCCTCGCCCAGACGGATCGTCCAAGCAGCCGCCTGAGTCATCGCTTCCAACATGAAAACACCGGGAAGAACAGGAAACCTCGGAAAATGATCTGCGAGATACTCCTCCGACAAAGATACCGCCTTCACTGCGGTAATACTTTTTCCAGGATCAACCTCGACAATTCGATCAAGAAGCGTGAATCGCATAGCCCTACCATTTCCGGAAACTGATCAACATCTTATTTAGTAACCAAAAAATCTCACCAGACAACCATTTGGGAAGTATAAAGTTTGTTGTGAGAGACACAACGCAGAAACTCCGCAATGGGCTTAAATCTGACCAGAATTGAACTCCTTCGGACGACAAGACTCGCGCAACCCGTAAGGTCCAGTCAAAAACCTTCCGGCCGGACTCGACGAATACGCACAACAAGGGCACAAAGCCAATATTTTTCCCGCTCGGGGACAGCAGACTTTTGGCCTTGCTACAAGTGACCGGTACAACGCATGAGTCTGTCATGCTTTGCCTTCATGGCATTTTCGTGATAAGTACTGCCGGGAACGTTCCAAGGTCATATTCGAAAACACTTACTAAAACGCTCTCCTCAAATCCTTGCCATGTCTCTTCTACTCACTGTCCGGACTGACTCATCAGACGAAAAATTGCCATGTCGATCTCTGTCTGTCCAAGGTCTCCTTCCGGAGTTTGTAGCAACAGAAAGTCTTGCTGCCATCAAGCAACTACCGGTACTTTGTGATAATCACCCAGCACAACTTAATGACTTTTTTCATGTCGATGGAAATCCGGAAGATGAACAGATTGAGTGTCGTGGTGATTTCTCGCGAGTACATTTTCTTGGGGCCGGCATGCAATCAGGCACAATCATTGTTCAGGGGAATCTCGGCCGACATTCAGGAGAGCAGATGGCGGGGGGAAGACTTCTCATCAAAGGTTCGGCAGCTGATTGGCTTGCGTGTGGAATGCGGGGAGGTGAAATCCGTGTTTTTGGAGACGCCGGAAACAATGCTGTTGGATCGCTGCCTGGCGATCGCCAGGGCATGATTGGCGGCCAAGTGATTATTGACGGCTCCGTAGGTTCGCTTGCCGGCAGCAGAATGCGAAGAGGGCTTCTCGCTATTGGAGGAAATGCTGGCGAAGCAACAGGCTTTGAACTTCTGGCTGGCACGATACTCATTGCTGGGCAGCCAGGACCTCATATTGGCCTCGGCATGCGACGAGGCTCAATAGTGCTTCTGGATACCGAAAGTTTTTGTCATGAGTCCTCCACGTACATTCCGCCAACCTTTCTCAAAGGTGGTATCTGGACACCCGCTTTCATGGCACTTTTAGGGAAATACCTCGTGAACACTGGTTTTTCAGCCGCTCAAAAAACTAAATGGACCGATCCTTGGCAGCAGTGGCACGGAGACAGCCTGGCTGGATGTCGCGGTGAAATCCTCACACCCGCAATTGCATAACCAGGAATGCACGGCTTCCTCAGACCGGTATTTTGCCGCCATTTCCTCGAGGCCGCTTCCTCTAGATCCTTTTTTTAGCTAACTTAATTGCACCGAGGACGTGATTCTTCCAGCAACGAGAATCAGTCAACTCGGGCCCATCACCCTGATGTTGTCACTGTCCTCAAAAAACAAACAAAACTCAATTTACGAAATGCTCCATGCCCACGATCAGCCAACTTGTCCGTAGCCGCCGACGACCGAAACGCCGGTTTTCGAAATCACCCGTGCTCGATAGATGCCCTCAAAAACGGGGCGTCTGCCTGCAAGTTCGAACGATGACTCCAAAGAAGCCTAACTCTGCTTTACGGAAAATTGCCCGTGTTCGTTTATCGAACCAAAAAGAAGTTACCGTATATATCCCTGGCGAAGGGCACAACCTTCAAGAACATTCAATTGTTCTTATCCGCGGTGGTCGAGTCCGTGACCTTCCAGGTGTTCGGTACCATGTGATCCGTGGTGCACTCGATACCCTTGGTGTTCAGGGACGCAAGCAATCTCGAAGTCTCTACGGTGCAAAACGCGACTAGACGACGTAACAATTCACTTAGTTTTTATTTGAGGAAAATCAGTTCATGGGAAGTATCACTGCCAGCCGCACACAACTCAGGCCGGACCCAAAATTCCAGTCACTACTTGCAAGTAAATTCATCAACTGCTTAATGCTTGATGGCAAGAAAAGTGTGTCGCAGCAAATCTTTTACAAGGCTATGGATGTAGTCGGTGAAAAGATTAATGATGCTGAACCTATCGAGGTTTTCACGCGTGCAGTTGAAAACGTAAAACCTGCTGTCGAAGTTCGATCGAAACGAGTTGGTGGTGCCGCCTATCAGGTTCCTATGCAAGTCAACAGGAGTCGCCAGCAGTCTTTGGCTATACGTTGGATTTTATTGGCCGTTCGCGAAAAGAAAGGTCGACCGACCTATCAAAAATTAGCTGAAGAAGTCATAGCAGCTTATAAACGCGAAGGCGCTGCGATCACTCGACGAGAAAACGTCCACCGTATGGCAGATGCCAACAAGGCTTTTGCTCACTTTGCCTGGTAGTCCATCCTTCGGTTGTTTGCAGGAAAAGCTTGCTACCTAAAGCACTGCCTAGCGAATCTCAACAACTGCTGGAAGCAGCATCAGCGGCTGCCCCGACGCAACCAGACTGAGAAGATGGAACTTGCTTAAGAGTCTGGCAATCAATGCATTATTCATGCTGGATTGACCAAAAAGCTTAGAAAACTGCATAGCAATGGCGTCTGCAGTTTGTGATTCGAGAGGATTTGGTTGACAGATTGCACTGACGCCCAGGAATTCATCGAATAAGCCACGCGGCTTCGGTAACAACAGTCGTTCTGCTGCTACCGGATCAGGAATCTCTGCGAGCTGACCCGCTCTGAGGATAGCGTCTTCGAGAGTTCCAAGAGCGTCCACAAGTCCGGCAGCCTGAGCCATCCGACCCGTAAACACCCGTCCTTCAGCAAGTGTATCGAGGTGCTCCCGATCAAGCTGTCTTCCCTGCGCCACTTTTGATGTGAAGAGACGATAGATGTCTTCCATCGTAGCTCGAAACGCATCTCTTTCGCTTGCAGTGAAAGGTTGCTGTGAAGACAGCCATCCTGCGTTACGACCGCGGCTGACCACATCAGTGTGAATACCGTATCGATCAAGTGCATTTCCGATTGCAATCTTTCCACCAACAACTCCGATAGAGCCTGTCAGTGTTCCTGGAGCTGCCACTATTTCATCTGCTGCTACGGCAATATAGTACCCACCACTCGCAGCGGTGTCAGAAAGGCTGGCAACGATAGGCTTATCACAATGATCGAGTTCTCTCCAAATAAGATCACTGGCTAGTGCTGATCCACCCGGAGAATTAATTCTCATCACAAGGGCAGCTACCGATGTATCTTCTGTTGCCTGTCGGATAGCCTTTGCAATGGTTTCAGAACCAGCGGCACTTCCACCAAACATACCAACACTACCTCTGCCGTCCACAATCTCGCCTTGAACATGAATAATGGCTATCCGCTTTGACGCTTTTTTTTGTGATTTCTTTTCAGCACCCGAGAGAACATCTACTAGCTTCATGAGTCCGGTAAATCCTGAAAAGTCTGTATCAACGTCCTGTTTTCCATAATCCCGTTTGAACTCTGTTTCTGAATCAGACGAACGACTAGAAAGACTACTAAACACTTCATCTTCATAGGCAATGCCATCAATAAGCAATGACTCCACAGCCTGGTCTGGTGTAAAAACACCCACATCAATCAATTCTCGAACTTTTTTCTTCTTAAGATTTCGATCTTCGGCAATCTGTTCCACCATTTGATCAAAGAGATCACC
>DONH01000495.1 GCA_003509235.1 Planctomycetaceae bacterium | reverse complement strand
CGGATTCTCTTCATTTTCTGCTTCCTCAAGAACTCGCAGATTAAACTCAAGCCAACTTAATTCACGATTGATAAATGCTTCTGGTCCAATTGTTGTTTTAGGTTTCTTAGCCAACGATACTATCCTTTCGAGAAGAGCCTCTTTGAGTCTGCTGCTCCCAGCTACCAAACCAACAGTCCTCACCCAACGAAAACGGGATACAAGCCTTCAGCTACGCGATTAATTGTTTCATATTCCAAAGGGCCATGTGGCTAAAAACTCTGTGAAAATGATCGAAATACAGAACAATTCGACTCTTCTTGAAGCGGCTGTGGCAATCAGTCGGAAACTGCTGCCCCGGCCACCCCCCCTGACTCCCGGCTGGTGTGCCGCTGTAGCAAGTATTCTCGAGGCAACCGCACGTAAGCCCGGCAATGTTAGTCCTAACAGGAGCTTCAGTGACTTGTCTTATGATGACCTCTGCAATGCCGCACTTGCTATGGTGCCGGCATTAGACCGAGGAAAAAAAAATTCTCTTGGGAGAATGATCAAAAATGCTGTCATCTACTCACGATCAAAGACCCTTTCGAATGCAAACTTAGGGATCATTCTTGCGATTTATCCTCTTGCTGCTGCGAGCACGTCCCCCGGGAAGCCCTTAAGGCCAACTGATGCGGACACTGAAATCGAACAATGCAATGCTCAAGACGCACTAGACATCTACGATGCGATAAAACTCTCAACACCTGGCTCGCTAGGCAAACGCGACTCATACGATATTCATAGCCCGGCTCCGGAATCAATCCGTGACGCTATGCAACATGCAGCTGTAACAGAACCGACAGACAGCATCGCTGCCCTATGGGCGTCTGGCTACCAATCATTATGGGATAGCATTGTATCTGATTTACAATATAACGAATCACATGGCGCGTCGTGGGAGCAGTCAATTATTTTCACCGCACTATCGCAACTCGCTCGTACACCAGACTCACTCATCATCCGTCGACATGGGAGACAAAAAGCTATCCAGGTTTCATCAGAGGCTGCCGTTGTACTTGAATTGCCTCATGATGATCGCGCAGCTGCTATTGAGGCGTTTGACTGGCGTCTTCGGCACCCGTGCCGTATAAACCCAGGCACCACTGCCGACCTTGTTGCCGCCGCATTATACGTCCATCTGTGGAATTCAAATTTTCACACCCTCTTATAAATAGCTATCCGAATGACTGATTCCTATTCCGTATGTTTAAAAAAAGCAGTGCATGTTTTTTCAGCTGGCCACTTTATCACTCTCACAGACGACACCTGCGAAGCGGTGCATGGCCATAATTGGACTGTTTCCTGTTTAATATCCGGGACTCCAGATACCCACGGTATGGTCATTGATTTTATTTTTCTTCGGGACACGCTGACTCAAATCATTTCCAAACTTGACCACTGCATGCTACTTCCAACAGACAACTCATTCCTTCAAGTCACCATGCAAACCGAACAAGGGCAGGAAGAAGTTCTTGTAAAGTTTGGAGAACGACGGTGGGTTTTCCCCGCTGACGAATGCAGGCTACTCCCTCTTGCTAATACAACTGCCGAGTTGCTGGCAAAATGGATTGGCAATGAGTTGATCGAGACGCTTAAACGAAATGACTATTCACAGACCAGAAATATTCGTATCGAGGTCGACGAATGCTTAGGCCAGTCGGCATTCTGGGAAAATAAAGCGATTATGGAGTAGTTACTTCTTCAACGAGCAAATTACTTGCGGCTTCACGCGCAAGGGCAACGATAGAATCACTGACCCGAATGTAGAGTACACCTGTAGGATTTCCAGTTTCCTCCACATGCCCCCTCGACCCAAGAACCAATCCGGTCTGTGCAAGATATCTCAAAAAAACTGGCGATTGATCAAGCACCCGAGTTACTCGGAAACTGACACCCGTCGGAAAAGTTGATAGCGTGTGATACTCATCCATCCTCTCTGGAATAGACGCAGCCGTGCCCCGAGGGATCGGATCACCGTGAGGATCAACATCTGGATTTCCGAGGTATTCGTCGATCCTGTCAACGAGAAGATCACTGACGGCATGCTCCATATGCTCAGCTTCATCATGCACCTCATCCCAATTCATTGAAAGCGTCTGAACTAAAAACTGCTCAATGAGTCGATGGCGACGAATCATTCGTAAAGCAAGGACTTGGCCTGTTCGTGTCAGTGAAACACCTTCATACGGAGTGTGGCGAGCAAGACCAGCAGTATTGAGCGTTTTCAGCATACTCGTCACGGTCCCTGGCGCAACCCCAAGAGCTGTAGCTAATTGTCCGGTAGTCACAGGCTTCTTGTCCTGCTGAACAGAGATTTGATATATCGCTTTGATATAATTTTCTACCGTCAGGCTTGGCACAACAATCTCCAGAAAAATAAGAGCAGTCGGTGTACACTATGAACGATCACATTGCGATTTCATCTAGGGCCAATCCAAATACCGGCTCGCTGATTGCGTGGTCGCGACTCGAGTTTTTCCACCCGCAGCCTCACGTTCTTCATCATTTATTCACCTCTAACATATCATCACCCGTTGCATAATACAGAGATACCACCAAGTAGCTCTCTACCAGCAGTAAAGTCGCTGAGTGACGGCGCAGCAATCTGCCTTGAAGGGCTTCTTGAGTCACCTGAAAAACACTTGGCTGCTATTCTCGACTGTTCGGGCACACGAATACTTGACTGCGGCGTAGAAGCACAGGGAACAACGGAGCTCGGTGTCATTATGGCTGACGTTGCGATGGGTGGCCGCGGAAAAACTGATCTGATTTCTAATGAAAAATTGATATTTCTTTCAGACATCTGGCCACAGTGTTCGTGGCCCCTTGTTCAAGTACATTCGAATGACCCTGTGTCTGCATGCCTTGCTTCACAGTATGCAGGCTGGCAGATTGATCATAAAAACTTTAAAGCAATGGCAAGTGGACCGATTCGCGCAGCAATTGGTAAAGAGAACATTTTTGAAACAATCGGTCGTCGAGAACAACCACAGGACACGGTCGGTTTGCTCGAAACCGATCGACTGCCTCCAGAGGCTGTCTGCCATGAACTCGCCGCCCTAGCAGGTCTTTCTACTCGCGATATCACACTACTTGTCGCCGCCACAAAGAGTCCGGCTGGAATGGTTCAGGTCATTGCCCGATCACTCGAAACAGCGATTCACCAGCTTCACGAGTGTGGCTTCGATTTAGAACGCATTGTTCGAGGCACTGGAGTCGCACCCCTTCCGTCTACATTTCGCGAATCACTTGTAGCAATTGGCTGTGCAAATGATGCGATTCTTTACGGAGGCGTTGTACGACTTGATGTTATAGGTGACGATGCCAGCTTGGAGGCTATTGGTCCTCGTGCTGTTAGTAGCCATTCGAATCTGCATGGCGAGTTATTCTCTGATTTGTTCAGGCAGGCAAACCACGACTTCTATGCGCTTGATCCAGCCCTCTTTGCACCGGCTGTACTTGAAATTAGAAACCTTGAATCCGGTCACCACTATCGATTTGGTGTGGTCTCAGCAGATATTATCGAAAAATCTTTCTCAGCTGCCGATTAAGTTCACCATGTCCTTGTCGCTCGCCATACTGGGGTCAGTTAAAAGCTGGCATATCGCCGAGCTTCTCAAGGCGTCTTCCTCTGAAAACATCTGTGGATCTGTAATTGATTGGGGGACAATAGGTTCTTTGACTGACAGCAGCAGGGACAGGTTTTGGCCCGATTTTCTTCACAACGCCGATGCTATCCTTGTCCGCACCATGCCCGCAGGAACACTTGAACAAGTCATCAGCCGTATGGACATCCTTGCACGACTTGCCAATCGAGGAATCGCTGTAGTCAACAATCCAAGATCTCTGGAATCGGCAATTGATAAATACGTGACAGCAACTCGACTCGTTGACGCTGGAATACCTGTTCCCCGGTCAGCGATTGTTCAATCATCTGCTGACCTCCAAATGTGTACCGATGAATTCGGTGGCATTGCTGTGGTCAAACCTATTTTTGGATCAAATGGCCAAGGCCTTGCGAGGTACGAAGGTAACGCGAAACAGATACCTCTTTTTTTCTCTGAAAACGGTGTGGCAGTAGCCCAGCAGTATATTGCCAATGACGGGTGGGATGTACGCATTCTTGTCGTTGGATCCGAAGCATTTGCGATGAGGCGGGTCGCAGCAGACGGAGAATGGCGAACAAATATCTCACGTGGCGGACGAGCTGAATTATTCACTCCACCAACAGAATGGATCGAACTCGCTCA
>DONH01000480.1:6763-8841 GCA_003509235.1 Planctomycetaceae bacterium | reverse complement strand
TATTTCTTGAGGTGCGAGTTTGAGGATGACGGCCCGGCTTGATTGGCCAACACAGAAAAAAAACGAATCGCAGCCACCAAATTTTTCGAGACATTGGGCAACGACGCGGTTGCCCTCTCCATCGTGGCTTAGATCTGCTGTGATGCCCTGCACCTGATTCTTTGAGTAGCCAGCTTCGTGTGCTGCGGCTTCGCATTGAATTAAAGCGTCCCGGACTCCTTCGGCCGAGCGACCAAGAACCATGACCGATGCGCCATAACGACACAGCAACTTGGCTAAAACAAGTCCAAAACCATTGGTGCCACCAGCAATAAGTACGCGGTGTTGTTCCCAGCAGTTTGACACGGAGTTTCTCTTGGTTAGAGGGTCTAAACGGGTTTATTCATCGTACGGTGTTTTTTGCAATGGTAAAAAGTATTCCGCTGCCAGAAAAAACGTGTTGGTTGATTAAGGTAAACTAGATTCTACATTTTGTTTCAAGCCTGCATTCTACCCACCCAATTATTGCAAAGGCATCTTGTGCCAGAAATCTCAGATTATTCAGGCTTGCACGAGTCCGGATCGTCTCCTCACGGAGCTCCGGTACGAACAAAGATCGTTGCAACTATAGGACCCGCAAGTAGTGGTAAAGCTGGTGTGCAGGCACTTATTGAAGCGGGCGTTGACGTTTTCCGATTAAACATGGCGCATGGGTCTGTGGATGAGCATACGGAGACGCTCACGACGATTCGGCATGCCTCTGATCAGGTCGGCCGGCCAGTAGGTGTTCTTGTTGACCTAGCAGGTCCAAAAATACGGCTTGGTGAACTTGCAAGCGGCAGTGTTGAGTGCGTTGAGGGAAGCGATATCTTTTTTGTTCGCAGCACCGCGTGTGATCGGTTACACCATTTTGTGACGACCTATCCGACTCTTGTTGATGAGTTGGCTGTAGGAGACTCAATCATGCTTGCTGACGGCACAATCAGCCTGGTTGTGTCAGAGAAAACAAGGGACCATGCACGTTGTCGGGTTGTGCAAGGCGGAGTTGTTCGGAGCCGTCAGGGGGTAAATTTGCCCGGGGTCGAACTTTCAGTTGCCGCAATGAGTGCGGAAGACTGGAATCATGCTGAATGGGCAGCTTCTGTCGGCGCTGACTTTGTGAGTCTCTCTTTCGTGCGATCGTCCATCGAGGTGAATCTTCTCAAGGAATTACTGCGTACTCGGAAATCATCAGCACGCGTTGTCGCTAAGATTGAAAAGCGGGAGGCACTCGAGAACCTGGAGTCCATTATCGACGGAGCGGATGTGGTGATGGTGGCTCGCGGTGATCTTGGTGTCGAAATTGATGTCGCAAGTATGCCGATGGTGCAAAAGCAGATTATTCGAGTCTGTCAGCAATACCAAAAGCCAGTGATCGTAGCGACACAGATGTTGGATAGCATGCAGCATTCCAGACGTCCGACTCGTGCCGAGACCACTGACGTAGCCAATGCCATTCTTGACGGTGCCGATGCATGCATGCTCTCTGGCGAAACAGCCATCGGCGATCATCCCCGACGGGTTGTGGAAATGATGCGGCGTATCGCGCAATCAACCGAGCGGCAATATCTGCATTCACGACGGCAGTACCTCGAAGAGTTGTTAGGGAAAAGTAGGCTTGGTGCAGTTGGAAATGACTTCCTGCCGCGGCCTCAGCAGCTCGTCCATGGACTCCATCCGATCACACAGGCGGTTGTTGAAGGAGCAAGCCGCATCGCAGCAGAACTGGATGCTCGACTTTTTGTGGTCGCCAGTAAAAGTGGTGTTACGGCTGTTGCAAGATCGAAGCATCGAGGTGCTGTACCCACAATTGGCCTTACCGATGATCTTGCGACACTTCGACAGATGACGCTGTACTGGGGTGTGACACCAGTGGCTGTTCCTGAGGGAGCCGACGTGAATCAGTTGCTGGACCATGTCTGTGACTGGGGGCTACAGGATGGCCGGCTTGAGCGAGGAGACCGAATTGTACTTGTTGCCGGCATAGGGTTTGGAGCGGGTGGTCACAATATGGCAATGGTGCACGAAGTGTGAATGGTCACACAGATAGAACTGACTGA
>DONH01000480.1:0-6448 GCA_003509235.1 Planctomycetaceae bacterium | reverse complement strand
GATAGAACTGACTGAAACATGCTATTTGAATGAGGTTTCTGCGAAGTTACCACCAATAGTTAGCAGGCTTGATGGGTCTGCATTGCCTCGGATGAATTTTTTGTCACATTTGAGTAGTAATGCCCCTTAGGCAATTCACTTTTTAGGAACATGAAGAATGAAGAAATGCATCCTTGCGTACTCAGGTGGGCTTGATACCTCCGTAATCCTTGGCTGGTTGATTGAGCAGGGCTACGAAGTAATCTGTGTCTATGTCGATTTGGGGCAGCCGTGCGAAGACAGAGAGGCGACGCTTGAGAAGGCTCGTAATTGTGGCGCGAAAAAAGCAATTCTCGTGGATGTACGAGAGGAAGTCTGCCGTGACTTTGCGTTTCCAACCATGCAGTGGCAGGCGAGATACGAAGGGACGTATCTCCTCGGAACGTCGATAGCCCGGCCTCTGATCAGTAAGGTTTGCGTCGATCTTGCACATGCCGAGGGTGCGACCGTATTTGCACACGGGTCAACAGGTAAAGGCAATGATCAGTGTCGTTTTCAGCTTGCTGCTGAGGCAATCGATCCGTCGATTGAAGTACTTGCACCGTGGCGAATAAAGGCGTTCCGCAAACGCTTTCCAGGCCGTAAAGAACTTATCGAATTTTGTGATGAAAAATCGATTCCTGTAAAGGCATCGAAAGCGAAGCCATATAGCTCAGACGAAAATTGCCTCCATACCAGCTATGAGGCAGGCCTTCTCGAGGAACTCGATACAGACGGTTACGAACTCGTGGACTTTGGAATGTCTGTCTCGCCACAACAAGCACCAGATCGTGTAGAAACAATCCGGATTGCGTTCGAGTCTGGCATTCCAGTGAAACTTAACGGCGAGGAACTTTCCTCCCACGAAATGGTGCTGAAGCTCAATGAAATCGGTGGGCGGAATGGGATTGGCCGAATCGATATTCTTGAGAATCGTCTTGTGGGAATGAAAAGTCGCGGCGTGTATGAGGCTCCGGGGATGACTCTGCTGTATGAATCACATCGTTTTATTGAGCAACTGACACTTGATCGTGATCTGGTTCATCTTCGAGATCGTTTGTCACCTGAATTTGCCGAAGCGGTGTATTATGGTTTTTGGTATTGCGCAAAGATGGATGCTCTTCTTGCATTCATTCGTGAGGCGCAACAGCCGGTGACAGGCAGTGTTGAACTGAACTTGTATAAGGGCAACATACTTGTAAAAAGTAGAGAAAGCTCTGAGAGCCTGTATGACGCAGCGATTGCATCAATGGAAGGTGGTGGGTCATATGATCAGACTGATGCCGAGGGTTTTCTCCGAATTCTTGGGCTTCCGCTGAGGGTTCAAGGTGGAATCCGCCCGAGAAAATAATCTGCGTTGCGGCATAACAGGATGGAAGAGCCTTCTGAGGGTCAGGGTGGGATGGTTTCTACCGTCATAAGGATTTGGCTCCGGCACGATTGTTCGCGACCTGCATCGTGGGTTTCGCTCTGTCTGGCGGTCTGTGCCGCTTTGGCACCACTGAGTGAGTCAGGGGTTCCCCTATTTGGTTGGGGCATTCTCACGGCAGCTGTTGCCATTGGCATGGGAGAGGTTCCTGCATCAATTCCCCTTTGGTCATTCCAGGTTTATGCGAGGCGTTGGGTCTTTGGAGGTTTCACTTGGTCAGCTTTAGCGGTAACGCATGGGGTGTATTGGCACATTGTGAGGCTTCTTTGGCCAACTGCTGGGCTCGTCATGGGAGTTGCCTTCATGGCAATTTTCCGGCCGATCTATTCAGTGGAACAATTGCCTTGGTTAATCGGTGGAGGATGGGGTGTTATAGTTCTTACAGCAGGAACACTTATTACTTTTTTGGTTTCCGGTTTTCTGATTGCTGATGCATACTCCGCCACACTTGTAACGGGATGGACCGCCATCACCATAGTGGGTTGGAGTTTTTCGTTCCTGCCACCGTGGCTTGTTTGGACGATTCCGGCTTTCCTCTTCGTTGGCTGGATATGCGTGGGCAGTGTTCTCTTTTTGCTGGCTACAGGCGTTTTCTCAGGTGATTATACGGAGTCATTTGGAAGTATTCTGCTTCGTGATGACTCCGTAGCTGGAGTGCCCAAAGAGGATGTATTCTCATCAATTGGGTTCCTTGGAATTCTACCAGTTCGGTCGCAGTGGCGACGAAGTGTTCGAATGATTGTGATTGCAATACTGCTTGTTGCTATGGTTGGTTGGTTACTGCTTACAACGTCAGCAATCCCAAGATACGAACTCCTTGCGAGTATTGTGTTCGGTGCGACAGCAATTCCGGCAGCGTCGTTATTAGACGGGTACAAAGTAGTCTCTGACTGGGAGTATCTGGTGCCATGCAGAAGAAGATCTCGGTGGTCGGAAATACTCACCACACCAAATCGAATATCTCAGGCCGGAATCGTTTTAGTCAGCTACGGGGCGATCATTCTCTGGCCACCACTCGTGGTATCTTTGGCTGCTGTCGGGAGTTCGGGGGCCGGGAGTGGCCTTCAGGCAGCGAGTTTTCTTGCTGTCATTGCAGTCACGACATTGATGGCATGTCTCATCTTGCAAGGAGCTAGGGCACGAACGGAGACCGTATTTGCTGTCACCCTGTCCGTCTGGGTTGTTGGAGTATGGTCTATGGTTTTGGTGTGCCAGAGTGTGTCGTGATACGGAAGCCGCGAAATGAGGACCCGGAAATTCAATAAGATGGTACCGAAAACCCGCCTTTTGTGAGGTTTGCCCGGGAAAGTTGATGTTGAGATAAATGGGAAAGCCTGACACACTCCGGGTTCTGTATCTGACAGTTCCGTACGTAAGGGCTGTTGAGCCGTCAGTTGTTCAGATGGATTCACTAGGGATTTGTTTTCGGATTTTCGTCTGGTAGCCGCAGGGTGCCGGAGTCAAAAGGAGTTGATCTGTGGACCGTATATCAAACGATCGAATACAGGGTTGGTGCCTCACAATGCCCCCTCGGTGCCTTTTGAGAGCTTTTGCTAGCTGGCTGTGTGCGATTTACTTCGTCGTATGTTGCGTAGGTTCTGTGATGGCTGACGAACCTGCATTTCCTGAAAGTCAGGCCATTTTTCCAGATACAACCGTGGCGTGGATAAGCATTGCCGATCCGGAGGATTTTGGGGCGAGTTTTGATCGCACCCAGTACGGCAGACTCCTGCGTGATCCGAGTATGGAGGCTTTTGTTACAAGCTTTCGAGAGCAGCTTTCAAAGGCAGGGAAGCAGCGGCTTGGAAAACTTGGCCTTACTCTCGAGGACCTTGGAGAGATTCCGGGAGGTGAGATTGCCATAGCGGCGATTGTTCCCGAGGCTGGTCGGCTCGCAACGGTGCTGCTTGTTGATACCTCGGGTCATGAAGAAGAGACCGAAGCTCTTTTGGAGGAAATCGAAGAACGTTTATTGGAACAAAAAGCTGAGCGGTTAGCTGACTATGAGGAGAAGATCCGTGTGTATCGACTCCCCCAGGAGGATCCAAGTGCAGACGATGTTGATGCTGCTGAACCAGAAGAACAAGTGGTGGCGGTTGTGCATGAAGGCAAAGCCCTGGTCGTTGGCGATGATCCGGTTCAGGTTAGTCACGTCCTCGCAGTCTTAGACAATGGCCGCCAGGATTGTCTTGCTTCAATAGAACGATTTGCAAAGGTAAGCGAAGAATCAATGAAGGATTTAGCGACTTCCCCATCGAAGTTGCGTTGGTACATCAGTCCATTTGAATTTGCTGCAGCATACAAGTTAGCGCATCCTCCAAAAAAACGGCAGAAGGGCCCAGATTATGTTGAGATACTCGGTCGACAAGGCTTTGACGCAGTTCAAGCATTAGGAGGTGCTATTATGTTCGATGACGGACCACACCAAATGCGTCATCAAACAATCGTCTATGCACCTCCACTTCCTGGACGAGATCCCTCATCAGTCGAGCGGTACGATCTTGCTGCTCGTATGCTTCGGTTTCCCGAGAGTGCAGAAATTCAGCCGTACAGTTGGGTTCCCGCAGGGGTGTCGAGTTGGTCGTCGTTGCAATGGGACATCGAGACAGCCTTTCAGTCTGCAGAATCTCTAGTAGATGATGTCGTTGGTGAGAAGGGTGTTTTTGATGATGTAATTGCGTCGCTTAAAGAAGATCCAGATGGTCCTCAGATCGATGTTGAGGCAGATCTGATTGCATGTTTAGGCAAAAGAGTGACGCTTATTGGTGATTATGAGGAGCCAATTGATATCGACAGTGACCGACTTGTGATTGCTGTCGAAGCCATTGATCCAGAAAAAGTTGCGGCCACGGTTGGTAAAAGTATGTCGACTGATCCGGATATGCGACGGATTGAGGCTCACGGTGTCGTTATTTGGGAATTAATCGATCGTTCAATGGAGATTCCTACGTTGGAAATAGAAACGCCAGGTGGGATTGTCGCGCATGCAGATCAGGAAGAAGACAGCCCAAGTGAACGTCGACGAAAACTGCGGGAAAAGGAGGAAAAATTGCTTCCACATTCGGCGGTGACCGTTGCGCACGGGCATCTTTTGATTGCCTCCCACCGAGATATTCTGGAACGGGTGTTAACAATGAGTGATAGCAATTCTCTTGCAAATATGGGTGACTACAAACGGATGGATACAGTGCTCAAAAAGCTATACCCATCACCGATTATTCTTTGGGGTTTTGGTCGTTCGGATGAGTCAATACGTCCGGCTTTCGAGATGCTTAAGCGAGGTGCAATGCCGAAGTCAAAAAGCGTGACTGGCCAACTTCTGAACAGTCTTTTAGGGGACGGAGAGCCGGGGAGTGTTCGAGACCAAAAAATTGATGGGAGTACGTTGCCTGATTTCGAGCTTATTGAGAGATACTTCGGTACGAGCGGATTTGTCATGCAGAATCTGAAGGATGGGTGGCGGCTAGGAGGCATCACTCTCGCTCGTCCAGAAGCAACGCAGGATCAAGCCGTTGCGACAAATCCAAATAAATAGCGATGGCTGTGACGTTTTTGTTGGATGGTCACTCCTCGCCGGAACGGTTGTTGGTAACAACGGCCCAAAACGGGTGTTGATAGTCACACCGACTTCGAAGATCTTCCAAGAGAACGTCGATATCTGGCATGATCTCACCCTGATGGAGGCGACGTGTGCCTAGGTTGATAGTGAGCGGCCGTTGAAAATCAATGAATTCTGGTGATAACCAAATGCGGACTTCCTCGGCACCGCATCGGGCGGTAATTCTGTTGTTTGTGCTGGTTTTCGCTGAGAGCGTGAAGGGCTGACCAAAGCGAGCCGGTGGCCAGTTGCCTGGCAGTACCATTGTTCGCTCCGGCGGTGAGTTCATTTCAATCCACCAAAAAAAGCGATCCCAGGGTCTCATGCTCACAGCCTCAATTTCTTTTGGTGAACTTAATCGACTTTTGCGATTTAACCAATCAAATATTTTGATCAGCTCGTCAGAGAAATGTTCATGTCCACGTCCTCTATACTCCACATAAGTAAGATCAAATCCTTTGTTGAGATAACGATCAAGGTCCATCTCGTTGGCTGAAAAGGTAGTATGATCAAGTGCTCCGCAGACAATATAAAAGGGAAGTGTTCGTGCATTTTGATGATAGTGGTGAACAAACCGACCTGCTTTGCCTGATAGAATAATTACTCCGGCCCAGAGGTCGGGATGCGACAGTCCAATGTCCCATGCCGCGTCACCACCTATTGAATGCCCTGATAAAAACACTCGATCAGAGTCAATTGAAAATTGACGCGAAGCTTTACGGAGAACAGCAAGAATCAATGAATGTTCCTGTGCAGAATAACGATACTCAAGCTGCGTCTCCTCACCCCATGCCGGAGCGATGACGATCGCCCCATGCCTGCCCCCCTGCCCTTTGCGATGGCCATTCTCGGCTTGTGTGCCTGCCCACCATTCAATCTGTTGCAGTGGCGTGGTTCCTGCACCATGCAAAGTAATAATGGCAGGGTACCGTCGTCGAGCATCATATTCCGGGGGCAATTGCACAAAGTAACGGGCAGGAACATTGTTTTTTTCGGTTTGGAACGGCAAGCGAACCTCGAACTCAAAAAAGCCATCATCACGACCTTCGGCAGGAGCGGCTGGACGCACCATCTGTGCAGCTACTGCAGCTACCGTTTTGGCATCAAATGCTTCCTCTGCGTCGAGTCGCTGACGGATATCATGACGCTCTTCCGGTTCTTTTGACACCAGGTACTGACGCAAAAGATTACGAACCTTAGCCGTAGAGAGCGCGAGCTTGAGGTTTATCTGTGACGCGTTTTCACCACCAAGCCACCCGGTAAGAGCTAATGCGATCGCTTGTTCTGGTGGCAACTGGTTATCTGAGCCGACGCGTTCGAATACCGACAGTCGCTTCAGGCTTTCGAATGTGAGTTCAGTCGAAATTTCCTCCACGATGGCATTGGTGAGCTGACGGTCACGA
>DONH01000371.1 GCA_003509235.1 Planctomycetaceae bacterium | reverse complement strand
GCTCTTGTAATTGCCTGTCGAATCCACCACGTGGCATATGTGCAGAACTTAAATCCACGCCGATATTCAAACTTGTCAACGGCGCGCATCAAGCCAGCATTTCCTTCCTGAATCAAGTCAAGAAACGAAAGGCCACGATTCCGATATTTTTTTGCTATTGACACGACAAGCCGCAGATTACCTTCAGAAAGCCCTCTTTTCGCACGTTGGTAGCGAGCAAAAATTTCATTTATCTCCTTCATGCGCCGCTTCAGGCTGCGTGGTGTTTCTTGGCACGCTTTAAGAATTGCTCGGTATTCGTCAACGAGGTTTTGCCTGTTCGATGCTGGCTGTTTGGTTCTTTTGTGGGCATCTATTTTGATTTTGAGTTCTCTCAGACGACGGATAAATCCATTGAGAGTTGGGATCATGGTTTCTATGCGTTGGGTACGCAAGCCGAGTTCTTCGATCAAGCGAACACAGCGTTTGCGTCGGCGTCCTAATCGACCCCATGCTTTACGACGCTCAGTCGTTCGGGCTCGTTTCGAAAGAGCTATGCGGTAATCGGCTTTATTCTGACCAATCAATACCTCAAGAGTCTGAAGATTATGAGGGAGTCGTCCAAGAATTTGTTCTTTTTCTAAACGGTCAGTTACTGAAACTTGTACTGTGCGATCAAAAGGAAGTTCACCCCGGTGGACACGATTCAGAACCTTGTAGGCGTTCAGGCATACGTATTCACATTCCAGAAGTTTTGCACGAAACTGTGCTCGAGTTGTTTCAATCTGTCGAGCAAGATAGATCTCTTGAGCTCTGGTAAGAAGAGGGATTTCTCCCATCTGTGTTAGGTACATACGGACGGGGTCGTCTGACCAATTTTCTATTTGCTCGGCAAGTGCATCCTCAGCTTCATTTTCATCAACTGCTCCACCGACTTTAGCTGGTGAAGTGGACTGGTCGGAAGCATTAATTTGATTGCCATCATCAGGAGTGCTCAAATCCGATTCTGCAGAACCATGGTCAAGAATTGCTTCTGCTTCTTCAGCCTCAGCAACCTTATCACCAAGTTCCTCAACCTCTCTGGGGCGGGCAACAACATCATCTTCAAGTTCGTCCAAGAGCGAATCGTACAAGTCAGAACTCCTTTAATTTCCAACAACTGAAAAACGGAAAGTAACCAAATCCTAGTTGTCATTTCACGAGATACCAGACGGTAGCTCAAGAAATGGAGGGAATGAATGGGCTAATGGGAATAAAACGGTGAAAGGAACAACAATCGGCGGGAGATAAATAGCGGTGTCGTAAGGTCAAAATCATAAGGTTTGCAGGAAACATATTATCGTATTGAGCGTGGGTTTGAGGGTATTATCCGGTGGGCATGTCTTTTGTTTCGACCTTCCCTGAACATCATTCGCGTGGTGGACAGTGTGATTCAAGTAGCGACCGTGTCCAGTGGGTAAAAAAACTCAATTTTCTGAAGATTGGTAGAGCTGGGTGGATGGGGCAAAAGAAACGCAGTTTCACGGCTGAATCAGCCGTCAAAACAAGATTTGGACGGGAATGGTTCGTTCAAGGCATGTCTTCAAGGGGCTGATCTTTCTGGTGAACGTCTCGTTGCTCTCGACGAGGAGAAGTGAAGGGTTGCCAAGACAAGGTTTTGGAGGTCTGATTGACGTCCTAGACATATGATTATGCAGTCCTCGAAATTGAAAAGCGAGTTTTTCTCATGGCAAACCGCGCACAAAGTAGCGGTCGTGAGACGAGCTTTGGTAAAACAGTAGGACAGTGGTGAATCTTCGGGCAAATTCAAAGGTTTCTCGCCGGTGAAAGAATATCAATTAACCTGTCAGTGCGGTGAAATGGTGCCCGTTCGTGCCGGGCAAGCCGGTGGGGAGATTTTCTGTAGTGGATGTGGTAATCGCCTCGCAGTACCGAAATTCGGTGAATTATCAAGACTTCCGCTGGTCGAAGAACAAAACTCTGGTTCGCACCCAGCGTGGAATAGCTCGAAAGCCCTTGTTCTTCTTGGATTCGTGGCATTTCTCGTATTTATGGCAGCCGGTGTCTGGCTTCGTTTACCAACACAATCACCGGTTCAAGCCGCAGCCATTCGTAAGCAAATGGCAAAAAAAACGAATGCTGAGATCTACGATGCGTGGAAAAACCATTTTTCCAAAGCGACAGTAGAGCGCCCCCAGTGGGTTGTTGAAAAACGATATGCTCAGCAGACATATCTAAGGCAGGGGGCTTCCTGGGTGCTTTTACTCTTGAGCGGCGTTGGAGTGGTCTGTGGACTTATCGGTATTTCCGGACTCGTCCGTCCATCCCGATAAACGATAGCTCATCTTGTTATCTTGCCTGTTGAGGGCGTGAAGCAGATCGCTGCTGCCTTGACCCATTCTGCTTTGCCTGGCTACTGTTCGGATCCTCTTCCGGGGTTTCTGTGCCATCTCGAAATCCTCGCCATTCCTGCCCCACGGCACTAAGGCCAGCTGAAATTTTCGGAAAAAATGATCGTAGAAGGGGCTCTTTTGACATGCCTTTGTCCGGTTTACGAGAGGCTACCTGGCTCGAACTTTCCCTATTTGGATTTCGTTGGGAGCGAGGTGCATTTCCTGCTGTGGCCTGCAGTTGCCCGGATTGAGAAGGAGCAGATCCTTTTAGCGACGGGCGTTTTTGAAGAACAGTCTGTTGAGATGATCTCGTTCGTGCTGCTGTTGTCTTTGGCAGTGGCTGAACATTATTGCCTTGAACTGGGGGGGCTGCTTTGACTGGACGAGTAGGTGGCGTCACTTGCTGTGGGGTAGTAAAAGCCTGATCAACCTGAACTGCAATCCGCTCCGGAACAACGAGATATCTCATTGTTTGTGGGCTTGCTTTTGTTGTTGCTGACCCTCCTGAAGTAGATGAAACTGGTGCAACTGTTGGGGAAAGCTTTGGTGGCAAGGCAGCAACAGAAGACTTCTGTTGGACGTCTTGCGCGGCGTTCTTTCGAGTTTCTGCCTCAGTAAGAATCGACTGGGTTATGTCTACTGGTTCTACTGATGGTGGAGCCAGAGTCGGCTTCTCCGAAGTAGGTGCTTCAGTATCTAAAGCATTCCCACTATTGGTACTTGTTGAAACCATGTCAGGTTGTTGAGAAGTAGTGGCATCAGGTGTTGTTACGAGTGACTGCTCGGGAGTGGTTTCTTGCTTTACCGCAATCTTTTCCTCAGTTGGTGTTGAGAGAGGGTCTGCTTCTGTTACCACGACTTCTGATATGGCCTCGACTGCTTTATCACCGGCCTCAACTGTTGGAGTCAGTGGACTGTCATGAGGCTGAATGCCTGGTGTGGAAGCAAGTTCGTCTCCTGTCTTTTTTACAGAAATTTCTTCCACTGGATTCTCAATGCCATCACTTTTTTCTTCGACTACTTTGGCCGAATCCATTGCTATATTCTCGGAAGCAGATGGAAGCACTTGGTGGAGTGGTTCGGTACTTTGGTCCATTTCGTCTGCACCTGTTTGTTCGGAGAGCACAAGATCGTCTTCTGTTCGCTCACCTTCTTCTTTTTGAAGTGGCTCAGGAAGCGTACCTTGAATACCCTTTGATTGTTCCAAAGCCGCGGTTACCTCGACGGCTACAAAGTCTTTCATCGACGTGTTTTTTTGAACCTCTGGTTGACTGTCCAGCGTTGATTGTTTTGGTTCCGGCATCGGTGTTTTTAAATCTTTTGCAGCATGTTCGGCCATCTGCTTTTGGGCAGAGGCTAATGTCGCTGGAATTGGCGGTGCAGCAGTGTAAGGAATAAAAGCAGGGGCAGCTGTTCTTTGTGGTTGGTTTGTTCTTCGTGTTGCTTGCGTTACAGATGCAATTTGCTGTTGTCGTGCAGAGGTACTTTTCGCGAGTTGAAGAGAAAGAACGGGCTGGCCTTCACGGAGGGGGTGACGAAGCACTACTCCATCAAACGTGGCATCAGACCGTAATGCCGTTGTCGGAAGCATGGCAACCGGCCAATCCCGGAGGGCTACGTCATAGATTGTGACAGGTGAACCTTTCGGCAAAGATCGAAGAGCAACGAAAATAGATTCACTCTCTACCTGAGGTACGTTTTGGGCAATGTGGACATCCAAAGCACGATTGACACCAACGGCAGCGGCTGCACCGGCGAGGAAAGCAGCAGCGAAAACGGTACTTGCTTTGGGTCGCTGAAGCGTTTTGTTCGTAGGTTTTTTTGTGCCGTTGCTACTCATTGCTTTGCCTTGTGGGCCGTAGTGTTTTTGGTCACCAGGACTCTTGGAATACAGCGTCAGTCAGAGAGATACATCTCATGCGGGTCTTTGACCAACGAAATTAAAAAACTGCTTATGAATTGACATCGGCATAAATGTCACGTTCGAACCAATTCACCAGAAAGAAAGCCCGTTGGACCTCCAAAACTGCCCATTTTGTCAGTTTTTAGAATGAATCACTGAATTTTCAGAAAACATAGGGTCAGCTGTTCGTGTCATTGATCGTATGGCTAGGAGCCGGCGTCCTTCGTGTCGACCTTGAGGGTCACGAAAGAAAGCATCGCCCAGTCCGGATGAGGGAGGGCCAACAGACGAAAGAACGAGTGTGCCGTCTGCTGGTAGGTGTAGTTTTAATTCCAGCTTGTTCATAACGGTTTTACGTTGACCGGCTTCGAGACGAAAGGCACCATCATCTCCAGTCCAGTTGCGCTCGATAGGTCCGTGACGAATAAGCGGTATGAGTTCGATTTCGATTCCTCCATCGGCGGACGGTGTCGCTCGGACATCAAATATTGCGCTGGCATCTCTGTAGGTTTGGCCCGACACAGTATCGACAGTCGACCGACTGTCATGCTCTAAGAGTATGAGTTCTTCAAGGCGTGGAGTTGAAACGATTTCATTTGTACGACCTGGAAGTGTTTGAATCACACGTTTTACAACAGTTCTGTCGGCCGCTAACGGACTGTCGTCAGCTTCACCTTGAGTGGTATCAAACGTAGTAGAAAATCGTTTAGCTAATGCGGCAGGGATATCACCGCGGATAACACCAGCACGGATGCCGTTTCCGTTGAGACGATGGCGAAGACTTGTTGGCAAATATTGTTCATCAATAACGTTCCATAGTTCATCACCAAGTTCGATATCTTCTTCAGCATAGCGTAAGAAGGTGAACTCGAGAGGGATGGTTTCAAGATGACTGCTAGAAGCCGACAGATCTGAAATATCACTGAATTGTTCTTCAAGATCTTCAGTTGTTGCTGGTGTGAGAAAACTATTACCAAACGGTGTCTGGCAACCACTGGTAAATAGAATTATGAATACGAAAGTTGTCAGAAGTTGTAGATAGACAACGGAAGTGTGACTCCGAGTATCCATGACGCATCCGACAGCAGAAGATTGAGGGAAGGAACCAGTTGAGGAAAAGAGAGTAGGAAGAACAGCCGTTCGAGGTCAACCTAAATCTTTTCCTATTACACGCAGTGCATTGCGAAAAAATGTTAAGCCAGCACCATCAGCATGAGGGTCCATTCGGCCCGCCCAGGCGGGGTGCTGTGTCGCGTCAATGAATCGCTCTGGGTGTGGCATAAGGCCGAAGATTCGGCCTGTTGGATCACATATGCCAGCTACGTTTTGCTCGGATCCATTTGGGTTGGTCTGCTGCCCATCACTGCTCTCGGCATAGTGAAGTACAAATTGGCCACGTGAGTCGAGGTGCTGGAGGAATGTTTTGTCAGCAGTGGTGAAGCGTCCCTCGGCGTGGGCAACAGGCAATTCAAAGTGGTTCAGTCCAGGAAGAAAGACACAGTTCCCTGGGGTGGCTTGTAATCGTACCCAGCAATCAATGAATCTTCCGGAGGCATTTTGTGCAAGCGTGGCGACTTGTTTGTTAGGGGCAGAATCGGGAGTAAGCAGTCCCGTTTGCAAGAGTACTTGGAATCCATTGCAAATTCCAAGAATTAGTCCACCTCTCTCATGAAAGCGACGGAGTGTATCACCGAGACGTTCGGTCAATTCAATCGCTAATATTCGTCCGCTGGCAATATCATCACCATATGAAAAGCCACCGGGGATACAAAAAATTTGAAAATCATCCAGAAGAGAAGGGGATTCAGCGAGTGCCTGAACGTGCATGCGTTTCGTATGACCACCGGCACGTTCAAAGGCATAAGCGGTTTCTTGGTCACAATTCGTACCCGGTCCACGAAGAATGAGAGCGCGAGGGGAAAGCATATAGTTTTTCCTTAAGACTTGCCGTGTGTTTGAGCAGTACTTTGCTCCCGCCATGCGGTTGCAAGTTTGTGAACCAATGTTTGGCTAACAATTGAATTTTCACCACAGCGAATTGTAAGCAAACTGTCGTTCGTGACACTTCCAATCCACGACCACGTGCTCCCGTGAAGTATTCTGTCTACTTCAGACGCGTTCTCTTCCTTGACTTCTATCAAGAATCGTCCAGGCGTTTCAGTACATGCGACGCGTAGTAAACTCATGAGTTCATCGGGTTTAGCAAGGTTTCCAGTATCATCGATCGGTACCTTTGCGAGGTTTACGTCAGCGCCTAAGCCGCCGCCTATAGCCATCTCAGCTAGAGCTACCCCAAGCCCTCCATCAGATAGGTCGTGACACGATGCGATTAGTTGCTGCTGGTTTAATCCGTAGATGCTCTTGAAAGCATTCTGGCAATTTTTGAAATTTAGTTTGGGAATGTCACCACCCGCTACCCGGCCACTAACAGCAAGTTGACTACCACCAAGTTCCGATGTTGAAATCCCAACAATAGCAATTCGATTGCCTGCTCGTTTAAAATCTGATGAAACGCACAAACTCACATCATTTATCTGGCCGATTGCTGTGGCAAGCAATGTTGGTGGTATTGATTGCTCTTTGAGGACACCTGTCTCGTCTTTCCAGGTAAAGACGTTGTTGAGGCTATCTTTACCGCTTACAAATGGAGCTTGAAGAGTCACTGCTGCTTCATAACAACCACGACATGCTTCCACCAGTGTTCCAAGTGAATCTGGTCGACGGCAGTCACCCCAACAGAAATTATCAAGCAACGCAATTCGCTCTGGGTCAGCCCCTGATGCTACGCAGTTTGAAACAGCCTCCACAATCCCACCAACAGCCATTTCAAATGGATTGATGGTTCCAAGATGATGTCGGAGACCAATGCCTATCAGGATGCCTCTTGGTCGGCCCAACACTCCGCGTATCACCGTAGCATCAGCCGGTCCACCCATTGGTCCCAGTAATGGCTT
>DONH01000424.1 GCA_003509235.1 Planctomycetaceae bacterium | reverse complement strand
GGATCACCAATCCAGAAAAGATGACAACGTGGTCCGTCGACAACAAGGACACCATCTTCGACATGAAAGGAATCTGGGTTTTCAGGGTTTGCTTTCCAACCAGAGAGATCATGTCCGTTAAACATGGTGATCCATGCGTCATTGGAAGATTCTGCAGTTAATGCAAGCGGTAATGAGGTAACACAAAGTGCGACACACAGAAAAAGTCTATTTCCACAATGCATTGAGATAGCTCCACGAGTGAGTTGACGGAAGAACAAAGACTAAATTTATTGCACGAATCGTATCACGAACGCCAGTACCGTGCGAACTGAAAACACAGATTTCACGCTCAATCCAGTCGTTGTCACTGGGCCTGAGACTGTTGAACCTCTTCATACGAAAGAAGACCATTCCGATCAGAATCAACTTGGTTAAGTCGGCTTCGTAGTCGGTTTGGTAACTCCTCTTTGCTCAAGGCATGATCACCATCTTGATCAAATCGTAAAAAGAAAGCCTGGAAGTTCTTGTTGTCCCGTGCTGGCAGATTTTCTTGTTGCTTCTGTGAATGTGCCTTGTTTGTCAAAGGAGTTCCGGGCGGAACTCCGGGGAGAAAATATTCAACGTACCCAAGTAGCATTTCTTCAAATGTTTGTTGTCCCCAATAAACAGTCTCTGTTGGGTCAGGATTGGCAGGATTCTCTGCCGAGTTATCAAACCATGCCGTAAACGTGATGGTATCACCTTCATGAAATGTTCTTGGTTCGGCGTACCGATAAAGCAGCTGCCAATTAAAATCATAGTGAGGGATATCTAAAAGAACTTCTTGAGTACCTGTGGTATCGGTTACCTCGTACTGACAAGCGCTTCCGCGTAAATGCATGTGCGGAAGAAATCCGAGTACTGTTGCATCGACAGGAAGCTTGAGTGAGGCCTCTTCTCGGTGGTGCTTGGCGTTAGGTGGGATACGAATGCGATGGTTTGAGAGGCCTTTAATACGTACTTCGTGCTCAGGCGGCTCATCTGCATAGATAACTCCAACTCGTGTTTGGTCGGTCGTCGCGATCCCATTCGGCGTATAGTGCATCTGGAAAATAAGACGCGACCCTTTTGGAAGGTGGCGGGCGAAGCCCTCGGGATATTTCCAGACAGACTGACCAGGTACATAACCAGCCCAAAGGCCATCTTCTTCTCGCTCAGCTGAACTTCTCTTTCCCTGACCAGGTATTTGAAGCGTGATGATGACATGATGCACAACTTCAGGACTACCAGGTTGGATTTCAATTGCCTGTACCCACTTTGATGCATCCAGTTGTGTATCAATCGTTATGTATTGATAGGGCATGAACCCGGTGGCCTGAACGGGTATTGGTTCAGAAAATTTCCAGACTCTATCGGGTTTCCCAATCTGCCAATCGGTTGGGAATGTCATTGGCTTGGGAGCATCCGCAAGATTTCCCCGTGGATGATCACTCTGAACCCACGCTAGAAGGTCATCCCGATCATCGGTGGTTAGCGACCTATCATTTTTCCAAATGAGTCGATGATTTTCGGTTGATGTCGTGTTGGGTTTTGAATCTTCAGCAAACCAAGGAGGCATGGTTTTGTTGGTTACCACAGTCTGAATCATCCCAGCATGTGCAACAACGTCCTCATAGGTGTCTAAGGGAAATGGTCCAATGCCACCATTTCGATGACACTCAATACAATTTCTTTGCAAGATTCTGGAGATTTCTCCGTAATAGGTCGTCATACCCGCGGTATCCTTTACCACTTCATAACTCAGATCACATCCCGGTGCATCCGTTGCAGCGATCGAGGGCTGCTGCCCCTGAAGTAAAGACTCAATAGCATCTCGCAAAAAGTGTCGTTTTGGTTCTGCCCGGGCATATCCAAATCCGTATTGGTCATCAATGGCACCGTGGTAGACAACAGTGCGATGGGCATCAACGACAATTACATCAGTTGTTGTTTGAGCTTGAAGATACTGCGACAGTTTTCCATCAGCATCGTGAACATAGATTGCATTGTGTGCTTGTTGTGCAGCAGCCTGCATGTTTTCTTTTTTGTCAGATTGAATTGGATTGACGAGAATATATCGAACATGTGTAGGCGCCGACTGAGAGAGCTTTGCCAGAGTTGGAAGATATTTCCGACTAAGGGGGCAGGATGTACTTGTGAAGCAAAAAGCTGTGAATTGTGTAGTGTGTTCAGAGCCAAAAGTATGCTGTTCGCCATTGATATCTGAAAATGAAAATGCTTTGACCAGTTGTCCAATGCCATGTTCAGCAGGCTTGAGCGGCTGGGGACCTTTTCGAACAGGATCAGCGAGTAATGAACCTGAAAAGAGAATTAGGAACATGATGCTGAGTAATCCCACGAATGGAAGGTTCATGAACTGAAATTCAATTTTCATGAATACGAACTTTACTTTCAGCGAGGAAACGAGAATGTCTTAAAGGCTACATGCTCGTGGCAAGGAACAAAACAACAAAGTTCCGTCCTATTTTCAACGGTTATTGGGCCTTCGGGTTTCGTTCACAGATAGTAAGGTAGAAAAACATGTTGCTATCGATGTTCTCCGTTTCATTTTCTTTCTATTGTGAGGTTCCAGAAAAGATAGAGTGCACACAGTCTGGTCAAGGATTCTCCCTTGAAGATGTGATAGGTTTCCCGCAATCCATTGATCACTATCGATGGAGAATTTGTTGGTGGCACTTCATTTGTCGTATTCTTTCCTTGGGACGAGTGCTGCATGTTTATAGGTAACACAATGAAATATTTTTCCTGCATCGGTGTATTTGTTTTGGTTGCATGTCTCCAGGCATTTTCGGTGGAGGCTCAAAGCGCTTTTGATCCACCAAATATTGTGTGGATTGTTGGTGAAAATCTAAAGCTCGACCTTGGATGTTATGGGGCTCAGCATGTAAAGACACCTCACCTTGACGGCCTTGCAAAAGAAGGCATGCGATACACCAAGGTTTTTGCAACATCACCAGTGTGCGCGCCGAGCCGTAGCGCATTTTTTACCGGGATGTATCAGACGTCTTCTGATACACATAATATGCGGTCACACCGGAAAGATGACTATCGGCTTCCTGAGGGAGTCAGGCCACTGACACACAGGCTCAAAGCAGTTGGCTACACCACGGCAAATATCAAGACAATGAATGGTGAGGTCATTGGCTCCGGAAAGCTCGACCTGAATTTTGTCAATGAAGGAAAACTCTATGACACAGATAGATGGGAAGAGTTACCCAAGAATCAACCATTCTTCGCACAGATAAATACACTTGAGGCCGAGTACGATATTTATGATCGTCAGACATGGCGTGTTCCACGTGTCAAGTGGAAGGGCGAAGACCATCACGAAAAAATTGCTGATCCTGAGGAGGTTCAGCCGCCACCTTATTATCCGGATCATCCTTTAGTCCGACTTGAGTGGGCACGGTACCTCAACTCAATTTCAGGAATGGATAAGACGGTAGGGAAGATTTTAAAACGTCTTGAAGCAGATGGGTTCGCTGAAAATACAATCGTCATGTTTTTTGGAGACAACGGACGGATTGAACCTCGAGGAATTCATTGGTGTTATGACACTGGTCTCCATGTTCCTCTTATCATTCGATGGCCTCGTGGCCGTACACCACCGACAGGTTTTCAATCCGGTCAGGTTGACGAGCAGGTTGTCAGCTTAATTGACATGACACCCACCACGCTATGGTGTGCTGGTCTTGCTCGTCCACTTGGGATGCACGGACGAATCTTTCTTGGTGATTCAGGTGGGCAAGAGCGTCGCTACGCATTTTCAGCAAGAGACCGAATCGACGAGACAGTCAATCGTGTTCGAAGTGTTCGTGGTAGTCGATACCACTATATTCGGAACTATTTTCCAGACCGACATTTTGCATCATTAAATAGATACAAGGAAAAGTGCTTTCCAATCAAACCGCTTATGCGTGAGATGTACGAAAAAGGGGAACTTAAAGGTCCGCCACTTGAATTGATGAATCCGCGTGTTTCAGAGGAGCAGCTATTTGATACCGAACAAGATCCCCATGAGATTCATAATCTTGTTGCTTCAGATAAGCAGGAACATCGTGAAGCGCTTATTGGCATGCGATCCGCTTTGGATACATGGATCGTAGAGACAAATGATCAGGGTGAATTCCCAGAAGATGAAGCAATTGTGAAGCCGTTTGAAAAAGAGATGCATGACTGGTTTGGTACTCCTCCATGGCATCCTTATAAGTCAGAGAAAACTCCATGAGCCATTATGAGTTTCGGCAGATGCGGCCGAACGAGCAATGTGATGTTGCCAGCCTGATCCGTGAGTCAACAAATTCGTGGTACGAAGCGAACGGTAAAGCACCAATATTTACTGGTGACCCCAGTGCAACCATGTTGTTCTGCGATGTCTATGAAGCACTTGATCCAGGCTGTTGTCTTGTTGCCGTTGGAAAAGAGACGGGGCAGATTGCAGCGTCATGTTTTTATCATCCTCGCTCCACGCATGTTTCACTCGGAATCATGAATGTTCACCCCAATCATTTTGGGAAAGGTCTGGCGACGCAACTTCTTGACCGTATTGTTCACTTGTCGGAAGAACAAAATAAGCCGACACGGCTTGTGTCAAGTGCTATGAACCTTGATTCATTTTCACTCTACACTCGTGGTGGGTTTGTACCCCGGCAGATTTTTCAGGATATGACCCTGGCGGTACCCGATGAAGGCCTTCCGGCACGCAACATTCCCGGCTTGCACAGAGTACGGAATGCAGGTCTCGATGATCTAAATAAAATTGTTCAATTGGAAAAAGAACTTTGCTTCATTGATCGTGAAAAAGACCATCGGTTTTTTCTTGAGAATGCCATGAACATATGGAATGTCTGTGTGATTGAATCTGAAGATAAAAAGCAGATTGATGGCGTACTTGTGTCTGTGAAGCATCCCGGAAGTACGATGCTCGGACCTGGTTTTATGCGCTCAGAAGAAGATGCCTTGGCTCTGATTCGATGTCAGCTTGATCAGTATCACCGAGGTGGTCAGCCTGTGTGGTTGGTGCCGTCCTCGTGCCATTCTCTTGTGTCAGAACTTTATGGGTGGGGTGCAAAAAACTGTGAATTGCATTTTGGACAAACCAGAGGGAAATGGCAGGAGCCTCGTGGTGTCACCATGCCAACGTTTATGCCTGAGACCAGTTAATTTTTTTTCCGCTTCGTCCATTATTTAAAAGCTAACTATCCTATTAATAGTATCTTCATTGTGGCGATTTTTTCCCCCGGCCGCACAGTCTTCTGTTGAAAAATTGGATTCCAATTATGGCTGAGTTTGTTGAGGCCTTCAAAAACATTGTCGGAAAAGCGAATGTCCTCACCAGGGAGATGGATACCGCGTACTACCGTTCTGGGTTTCGCTGTGGATTTGGTGGCGCTAAGGCTGTGGTCTTCCCATCGACCCTTGTCGAGCAGTGGAAGGTTCTTCAAGTCGCTGTCGACGCCGGCTGTGCCATTATCATGCAAGCTGCGAAGACTGGACTGACTGGCGGTTCATCTCCAAATGGCTTTGACTACGACCGAGACGTAGTGATTATTAACGTTAGCCGGTTGCGCGGTCTCCACTTACTTAGGGAAGGGGCACAGGCTCTTGCTTTTCCAGGTACGACTCTCTTTGAGTTAAGCCAGGAACTGAAGAAGATCGATCGTGTGCCTCATTCTGTCTTGGGATCGACGACTATTGGTGCGACTGTCATCGGTGGTGTGGCGAACAATGCGGGTGGCGCACTCTGCAAGCGAGGTTCGTCATACACAGAATATGCACTGTACGCGCGGGTGAACGAGCAGGGGACGCTTTAACTGATTGATCACCTCGGCATTCGCAACCTTGGCGAGACTCCTGAAGAGATTCTTACCCGACTCGAAGCTGGCGAGTTCACAGATGCAGATCTAATCGATGATGGACGAGTTGCATCTGATAACGACTACGTCAATCGCATCCGCGATCTTGATGCGGATGTTCCGAACCGTTATAACGCTGATCCAAAACGACTCTACGAAGCCAGTGGCAGCGCAGGTAAGGTCGCGTGCTTCGCTGTGCGGGTAGATACGTTTCAGGCACCCAAGAAAAAACAGGTGTTCATTCTTGGCACCAACGATCCCGACCACTTCGTCACGATGCGTCGTGACATTCTCGCCACCTTCGAGTATCTCCCGGAGATGGTCGAGTACATGAATCGGGCAACATTCACTGCAGCAGAGAATTACGCAAAGGACGTGGCGCTTGCGATTAAGTATCTTGGAACCGAGCGACTGCCAAAGGCCTACGCGCTGAAGGCGAAGGCAGAATATTTACTCAACAAGATTTCTCTGCTACCGAAGTATCTGCCGGATATCTTTCTCTATTACGTCAGTAAGCTGTTTCCTCAGCACTTGCCCAAGCGGCTACTCGAGTATCGGGACACCTACGAACATCTCCTCATTCTTGTCACGGCAGATGAAGCCATCGACGAGGCGAGGCGATACCTTGAAAACGATTGGGGCCGAACACACGGGGTCGGATTTTTCGAGTGTTCAGAACGCGAACAAGAGGCGGCGCTCCTCCATCGATTCAGTGCTGCTGGCGCTGGGCTCCGGTATCAGAACCTTTACCAACGAACCACCGAAGAGGTTCTGTCACTTGACATCGCACTGCTCAGCAACGACCCGGACTGGATCGAAGATCTCCCCGAGGAACTCACCAAGGACTTGGTGTTGGATTTGTCCTACGGACACTATCTGTGCCATGTGTTTCACAATATCTACGTGTACCGCAGGGGCACTGATATGGAACGGGTCAAGGCGCTTATGCTCGAGCGGCTCACGGCTCGAGGAGCCAAATTTCCGGCAGAGCACAACGTCGGCCATCTGTATGAATCCGAGCCGGTTGTCGAGCAGTTCCATCGCAAACTCGACCCGACTAACACATTCAATCCAGGTATCGGAAAAACAAGCAAGAAACAGCTTTGATTCACCTCGGAGTGGGTTGATATGCACCCCAGCCGGGGCTGTCTTCTTTATTGCTCATCGGAGGAACCCGAAGGAGACAATAGGAGCTGAATTTATTCAACCCACTGAGCATCAGATTCTGAGACTGGCTAGCCCTGACGTGAGCTTGGAAGTATGTGTTTTTGCCTTAAAAATAGGCCCTGAGAAAATTCATCAAATCCTCATATTTGTCTCACAATTGCCTCATGAAAGATGTCGACACTCCTTGCAATTAACGGAGGCGAAAATGCTTGCCGCTAATGTACATACCTACCTATTACTAAGGAGTTAGACGTGCTACACACTGCTCATTCTTCTCAGCCAACTGGAAGTCGAAATCACGGCTTCACGCTGATTGAGCTTCTTGTTGTTATTGCGATTATTGGTGTTCTTGTCGGTCTTCTTTTGCCAGCCGTTCAGCAAGCTCGTGAAGCTGCTCGTCGGGCTTCATGTTCAAACAATATGAGGCAGCACGGCCTCGCTATGCATAATTTTGAGAATGCACGAAAGTATTTTCCAGCTGCTTGTTACACAGTCGACTCGGCAGCTGCGCCAACGAAGGGTAATCCATCTGGTAAAGAGACTTCCTGGACCGCATTTGTTCTTGCTAATTTAGAGCAGGGAAATGTGCCTTACGACTTCAATCTTAACTGGTGGGAAAATACAGCTGCTGCACAAATCCAGCCAAGTGTTTTCAAATGTCCTTCAGCTCTACCTCCATCAGGAGGACATCCGAGTATTGATGGGCCTACCAGAGATGATGACTCGGCAGCTCCGCTACTTGACCCAAACACCTTTGGTCAGCGTGACTATGAAGCTCTGACTGGTGTGAAGGAATATATCGTTCCAGATGGAAGCAATCCTTGGATTGATGATGGTGACGAATGTCGTGGTGGTCTTATTAAGGATGCTGAAACGAGAGTAGCGGAAATTGTTGACGGACTAAGCAACACTCTGATGTTTGTCGAAAAGGCAAGTGCCCCTGATGTGTATCGCGGTAAGGGTAACCTTTCGCCAACGGGTGAAACCAATCAGACAATTGCCGCACTTGATTCGCTTGGACCAGCAAAGTTGCATGGTATTGATCCAGCAACTGGAACAAAGCGACAGAAAGATAGTGGAAATGTTCCGTTCAATGCTGTGAACGATGGAGAAGCTTACGGATTCCATACAGGAGTTCTCGTTGTCAGTAGTATGGATGGGGCAACACACACTCTCTCAGAATCAATGGACGTTGTTCTCTTTGGTTCCATGATTACGCGTGGTGGTGGTGCCTATACCGCTTCCAATGGTGTAAGAGAACAAAATATTGAGTGGTAGTTTTCCAAAAGGAAAATAGATTGGTTTATGGCACATAGTCACCAATCACAAATGCTTTCAAAGGCTGCGGCCGCGCTACATTTCTGTGGCGTGGTCGCAGTTTTTTTTATTTTCTGGATGGGAAATGGGGAGGCAGAAGAGCCACTGCTTGAAAGTGGTAAATCATTGCAGTGTCAGATTGTTGCAAGCGCAGTATTTCCCGAGATTATCCTTGCACAAGAAGATCCATCTGTGTCACAAGATGTCCCTGTAGTGCTTGGTGGAATAAGTGACGTTACTGTTGAGAAGGCGATTGATGATAGCGGTCAGTTTGTCATACGATTGTTAACCGACAGAGGTCCCTCACGCAAAATTGAGACAGTAGATGGAAAACAAAGAGTATTCCTTAATCCTTCTTTTGTTCCAACAGTACTCGTCTTTGGTGTTTCAGGGTGTTCACTTGATAAGAGCCGTAGTGAATCAAAGAAACTCAAAGTAAAACTCCAGTCTCAATTTTCACTTCAAACCCTTTCAGGAAAAGTGATTACCGGGCGTTCAAACGGTCTTAAAGGCGACGATAGCATTGCAATTCCTTCTGGTGAAGAATTGCTAGCTTCCGATGTCAACGGGATTGATCCTGAAGGATGTACTCTTCTCGCTGATGGAACCTTCTGGCTATGTGAAGAATATCGACCATCGCTTTTGTGTTGTGAGCCCAATGGCATGGTGACAAAGCGATTTATTCCAAAAGGTGTAAAACTTCCGTCGAGTGATATCCAGATTGTCGAAAATCTTCCGGCTCATTACGCAAAGCGCCGAGCCAATAGAGGTTTTGAATCATTGGCACTGAGTCCCGATGAATCCACAATCTGGGCTTTGATGCAGAGCCCATTTGACAATGAAGCAGCTGAGCGTTCAGGGAATGTGCGGCTCCTCGGATGCAATACGGAAAATGGTCAACCAACAAGTGAATACGTCTATCGTCTCGGTGACCCTGCTGCCGCGGATTTTCTAACCGGAGGCGTTGTTCCTGATGATGGAAAGCTTTGTGCAATGGCGGCCATTGGCCCGAAGAAGCTTCTCATTCTCGAGCAATCTGATGATGGTGATACAAAAATCTACCGCTGTGAATTAGGCAAAGCGACTAACGTCCTCAATAAGGACAAAAATCTAGATGGTGTTCGTAATTTGTTACAGGTTGGCGTGGTACCAGTTAACAAGACACTTGTGGCAGATCTTGCAAATATTCTCCCGTCGTTTGCTTCAGATATCACAGCAGGTCAATGGCAACCAGAAGTGGGTGAACAAGTTGCTGGCCTTAAGCTCGAAGGTCTGGCAGTTCTGGACAGCAAGCACGTCATTGTTGTGAATGACAATGACTTCAATGTAGATAGTCTTTTTGATGAGAATGAAGTGAAGAGGCGATCGTGTGTATGGGTCCTGTCGCTTCCCGAATCTTTGTAGTTATAGATGTACTAGTGAGGTATTAGTGAAAGGTAAAAATGAAAAAATTTATTCTGCTTGATAAGAAGAATATTTACCCAATCATAGTGGGGGGAATTCTGTGCTTTCTAAGTACCGGATGTGGTTCGTCTCAATTAGGAAGCGTAGCTGAGGTTTCCGAGGTAAACGGTACAGTTCTCTTGCCAACAGGCCGTCCATTGAAAGGAGGCAAGCTTGTACTTCGTCCGAATGGTGGGGCAATTCGCGGTGCTAGGCCAATGTCGGTAGACATTAATAAAGACGGTACGTTTCTGATTCAGTCAACCAGCAAAGAAAGCAAGATCGTAGCCGCTGAATACAAGGTGTTTATTAACGTTTCCTCAGATCCAAGGCTTCGTGGCTTGCGAAGCCAAGTCCCTCAAAAATATCAAGATATTGGCGAGGATGAAACCGATCTTTTTGTGAACCTAGCCGAACAGGCTGATGGCATCGTATTGAAAATGACAAAAGGATAGATCGGGAGTCTGATTTTGCTGAATAGATCGTTGTATTCGAAAGGTGGAAGTGATTCCGTGTGTGGTCGATTGTTTTGCTTGGTTATTTTTGTAGTGCTAAATGGAATTGTCCCTTACGTGGCAACTGCTGAACTTACATTGCGGCCAATAGGGACGTTCCATACGGGTTTGTATGACAAGTCAGCGGCTGAAATTCCGACGTATTGCCAGAAGACAAAGCAGGTCTTTGTTGTTAATGCTGAATCAGGTCGAGTCGATGTGCTTGGGCTTGGTGCTAACGGCAGTTTGACGAAGGTCGGCTCAATCGATGCAGCAGATGATCTGGGAAACGGGATGTCGGCGGTTAACAGTGTGAGTGTTTTTGATGGAACGCTTGCGGTAGCTGTTGAGGCAGACGTGATCACAGAAAATGGTTGGGTGGCTTTTTACGACACCGGATCGCTGCAGTTGAAAGGCACGGTCGAAGCTGGGGCGTTGCCTGATATGGTGACGTTTACGCCCGATGGTCAGTGGGTTCTTGTAGCGAATGAGGGTGAGCCAAATGAGGAGTACAGCATCGACCCCGAAGGTACGGTTACGGTTGTCGATGTCCGTAATGGTTTTGACCAGCTAAAGACACGGACGGTGACATTTCGGGATTGGAATGCAGACGGAAAACACGCGCAGGAACTTCCAGAACTAAAAAAACGTGGGCTCCGTGTTTTTGGGCAGGTGTCTCAATCAGGTGATCTCAAAAAGAAAACACCGGCCACGTTTGCACAAGATGTTGAGCCTGAGTGGATAGCTGTCGATCATGAAAGTCATTATGCATATGTCTGCCTGCAGGAAGTGAATGCAGTTGCAGAAATTGATATAGCCGACGCAACCGTCCGTCGCATCATACCTCTAGGTTATAAAAACTTTGGTGAAGCTGGCAGTGGAATTGATGCAAGCGATGAAGATAACCGTGTCGACATACGGCCTCGCTCAGGACTCTTTGGAATCTTGCAGCCTGATACAGTTCGAATCTATCAGCGAAACGGCCGGCGTCTGTTGGTAACAGCGAATGAGGGCGATTCCCGCGTTCGGCCAACATCAGATGATGCAGTCTCAGGATTTGAAGAAGGTGCTGTCTTTGAAGATGAGGCAAGCCTTGATGATTGGCCTACCAGTGGGACTTTGTTTGAAAAACAGACTTCTGATACAGAACTCGGAAGGCTCAAACTTGTACGAGATCTCGTTGACGACCATCTCGATGAGAAGGGTCGGCCAACTCAGCTTTTTGCATTCGGGAGTCGATCATTCTCAATACTCGATCTCACAACAGGTGATCTTGTCTTTGATAGCGGTGATGATTTTGAACAGATAACAGCAAAGCGATACCCGGAATTTTTTAATGTTAGTAACGACTCATTAAAAAAAGAGAAGCGGAGCCGAAGCAAAGGACCTGAGCCGGAAGGACTCGTTCTGGGCACGGTTGGACAGAAGACGTATGCATTTGTTGGTCTTGAGCGAATTGGTGGCATCATGGTGTATGACATTACGCAGCCAGAGTCTTCCAAACATGTTGGCTATTTCAATAATCGGCAGTTTGATGTACCTGCTACCCTCGGTGATGGAACAGCAAACCCAGACGCCGGTGACAGCGGGATCGAAGGATTAATTTTTGTGCCCGCAGAAAAATCACCGACGTCAACAAATCTTGTTGTTGTTGGTAACGAGACAAGCGGGACAACAACGGTCTGGGAAGTTCTCACGAGTCAGTGAGCATGATGCGTCACATGGAGATACGTTTTCTACAGATGTGTAGGAAATGGTCTAACAAAACGTGCAGAAATCAGGCATTAGGAGCACGTCGTGGCACGAAATGCTGTTTTGCAAAAGAAATGACGATATAGTTACGTAGGTATCCGCCGATCGACCATTGCAGGTCCGCACCAGAACATTGTGTAGTTATCTGGTGGCGAAGCGGTTGTTTCCATGGAGTGATCCTGTGGTTCACAGCTTTGCAGGCTGGTGGTCGGTAGTCGCCAGTCATTCCATCTTTGTTTGGTTTATACTTTCGTTGATTGCGTGGTCTTCGCTCTCGGCAGCACCAGCGATTTCGGCAGATTCGCTTTCATTTACCCGTGACATTAAAGGTCTTCTTTCAAATCGCTGTATTCGATGCCATGGTCCAGATGCCGAGGCTCGTCACGGTGGTGGTGAAGACGGGTTGCGGCTCGATGCTTTTGATGGTGCAACTGAAGATCTTGGTGGGTATGCAGCGATTGTGCCTGGAGATGCTGACCAGAGTGAACTAATCATTCGTGTTACAGCAAAAGATACTGATCTTGTTATGCCACCACCTGAGGCAGGTGAGCCTCTATCCGATAAAGAAGTGTTATTACTTCAACGGTGGATCAATGATGGTGCAGAGTACGAACCACATTGGTCATATACTCGCATCAGTCGTCCAGCGATTCCAACGGTCTCTGATTCGTCATGGCCGAGGAATCAAATCGATCGATTCATTCTTGCAAAGCTGGAAGCAGAAGGTCTTGAACCAAGCCGAGAAGCTGATCGCATGACGCTGTCTCGTCGACTTGCTCTCGAGCTAACAGGTCTTCCAGTGACTCCGGAGCAGGTCGATCAATTTGTTGCAGATGCATCCACAGATGCATTTGAAAAGTTTGTTGATACGTTGCTCTCTCATCCGGGCTATGGTGAGCATATGGCGCGAGGTTGGCTTGATCTTGCAAGGTATGCTGACAGTGCTGGGTATGCAGACGATCCACCACGAACGATATGGCCCTACCGAGATTGGGTTATTCGTGCTTTTGACAACAACATGCCATTTGACGAGTTTACGATTGCACAACTCGCAGGTGACCTTCTGCTAGATACGACACCTGATAACAAGATTGCCACTGCCTTTCACCGAAATACGTTGACAAATAATGAGGGTGGAACGATTGATGAAGAATTCCGCTCAGTGGCAGTGGTTGATCGTGTAAATACGACACTGAGTACGTGGATGGGTACGACAATCGCGTGTGCACAATGTCATGACCACAAATATGACCCTCTTACACAGCACGAGTTCTTTGGTCTCTATGCAATCTTTAACAACACTGCTGATGCGGATCGAAAAGACGAATCACCGCTTGTTTCGATACCATGGGAGCCATTAGATGCCAAACGGAGGCCATTGGAAAAAGAGTTAGCCGCCATACTCAAGGCGGTACCTGAGATGAAGAAAAGTACTCCGAAGAAGCAAGTGCAACCAGACGGAGAGCCACCCGAGTTCCGGCCACTTCGCAAGCATGTAGACACGCTACGAAGAAGAATTGCCGCAGTGAAAGCAGTGACGGTGCCTGTGATGGAAGAGCTTCAGGATGAAAAGCGGCGGGTAACAAAATTACAGTATCGAGGGAACTGGCAAGACCTTGGTCCAGTCATCGAGGAGCATGTCCCAGCTGTGTTCCCGCAACCGGAGCTTACTGATGACGAAAGCGTGAGTCGCCTCAAGCTGGCTGAATGGCTTATCGATCGAGACAATCCACTCACAGCTCGGGTGATTGTGAATCGCTTATGGGAGCAGATTTTCGGTATCGGTATTGTCTCAACAAGTGAAGAGTTTGGGAGTCAGGGTGAATTACCAAGTCATCCAGAACTGCTTGATTGGCTAGCGTGCGAATTTATTGATAGTGGTTGGGATATTCAAGCAATACAACGATTAATTATTACAAGTGCGACCTACAGGCAGTCATCCAAGCCAACTCCGAAGCTGTTAGAACGTGACCCAGAAAATCGACTGCTTGCGTGTGGTCCTCGAGTCAGATTGTCAGCTGAAGTGATACGTGATCAGGCTCTTGCAGCTGCGGGGCTTCTCTCTTCAAAAAAGGGTGGGCCGAGTGTTCATCCGCCACAGCCGGACCTTGGTTTAAAGGCAGCGTTTGGAGCGGGTATCGATTGGAAGACAAGCACTGGTGAAGATCGGTATCGACGAGCAATTTATACAACGTGGCGGCGGAGTAACCCGTATCCGTCAATGGCTACCTTTGATGCACCAAATCGTGAAGTCTGCACGATCCGTCGACCCCGGACGAATACACCACTACAAGCACTTGTCACGTTGAATGATCCTGTTTTTGTCGAAGCTGCGCAGGCGCTGGCACGGCGTATCGTGTGCGACAGTGGTCCAGATTCTGCTGAGCAGGTAACCCGAGGCTTTCGCCTTGTGCTGACACGAAAGCCACGTCCAAATGAAGTCAATCGTTTAGTCAGACTCTACGAAGAGACACGAAGCCATTTTCTTAATGATTCGAGTGCGGCACTGGCGATGGCGACGAAACCAAGAGGTCCATTACCAGATAAAATACTGAAACAATTTAATGGTGAAGCAAATGAAGCTCATGCTTCTCTCGCTGCCTGGACGGTTGTAGGGAATGTTATCTTGAACCTTGATGAGACATTTATGTGTCCTTAGGAAAACAGAAATGGATCCATTCGCTGAATACAAACTATTGCGTACCCGTCGTCATCTGCTTGGCGGTATGGCTGGTGGTATCGGCGCAGCAGCACTTAGCGATCTGCTAGGCAGCGGCGCAGCTCCAGC
>DONH01000260.1 GCA_003509235.1 Planctomycetaceae bacterium | reverse complement strand
CGTAGTGGCAAGCGCAAGTACGGTACCGATCGCGACACCCCGCCAATATGGACCGGCAAAGCTGAGTACACGAACAAGTGCAGCAAATGGTCCCGTTGCTATTTTTTTTGATGCATTGGGATAGGGGCTATCGCTATTTGAGTTCGGTTTCAAAGGTAATTTATTACTGACGAATAAATCGTCGCGTGCTGTTTCAAAACTATCAATCAGTCGTTCAACATCAGGTGTGATTCCAGCACTAAATTTCCAACATTTTAGAACTTCTTGACCCGCGCGCAGTTCAATTTGGCCAATCGTAGGCCGATTCGTAAGGGTCAGGTGAAGATCTTTTTGTAGTGGCCAGCAATGTTGTGCGTGGCTTTTGCATTCATCAATAAGATGTTGTGTCGTGGAAGGACGACCTTTTCCTGAGTACAGGGCCACCGTAGAGATTGCCAACCAGCTCGAACCGAACTGTGCTTTATCATCAAGATTGATATGACAGCATGCCAGCAAAGTCTCTGATGTTTTGGAGCCGGCACGATCAAAGGATTCAGCTGATGGCATATTTATTCGCATTGCAGATGCTGTACCATACTTTGCTGAAAGCGTGGGAAATCGCTGACGAGTCTTGTATAGAAATTACACACAATGGTGCCTCGCTGTGTGAAAAACCTACCGACTGAAATTGCAGGAAGCGTCAGAGTATGATTTAAATTGGTTTCGAGGCAACTCTGAAGATTGTCGAAATTGGTCAGGAAAGAGGGTGTTTGAGTCATCGCCAACTATTTCTCATGATGCAGCAGTGAGGATTTGCTTATTTTTGGCACACATTATGCACAACAGAGTATCTTAGAAATCTGATCCAACGATGGGGCTTCTTTAATAACTTCGGTTCAAACAGCGTTCTTTTCAATCTGGTTTTGTGTGAAATACTCAAAACCGAAGCTGAGTAGATGGAAATTGAGGGATTAAAACTTGGAATTGGAATCGCCTAATAGTATCGTATCACTGTTCATACAAGCGAAAGTTTGCTGGAAAGAATCCGTGGAATACATGGCATATGTGTTCCCTTGCCTCCTTTCACAGAATTCGGCACCGCTACGTCATGGTGAGCGTTTTGCTTCGATCATGATGCTTGTAAGCAAAGAGGCTTCAAGACTGACAGCCTCTTGTCAGGCATTGTTTATCCAAAATCCTCATTTCAATAATCCAACACTCTCCTCTGATTCATTCTGACGAATTCTCCTGTGGTGCCTTCCGCTTATGAATATTGACAAGATAAAAGTTCTTCGAGGCCCTAATCAGTGGGCCCGTTTTCCTGTTCTTGAAGTCCGTGTTGATCTCGGGTGGCTTGAGGAATATCCCTCACATAAGCTTGCTGGTTTTAACGAACGATTGATGAAATGGTTGCCAACAATGATCGAGCATCGTTGCTCGATTGGTGAGCGTGGTGGATTTTTTGAACGATTGCGCACTGGTACCTGGATGGGTCATGTTCTTGAGCATGTGACGCTCGAACTTCAATCACTTGCTGGTACAGAAGTTGGATACGGTAGGGCACACGAAACGAAAAAACATGGTGTCTACAACGTTATTATTGAATATAAGGAAGAAGAGTTTGCGATGCATTGTTTGAATGCAGCATACGCACTCCTTGTTGCTGCCATAGAGGGAAGTCATTTTGATGTTGGACAAACCGTAGAAAGTTTGCGGGAGAAGTTACTTGTCGAACAACTTGGTCCGAGTACCAGGTCAATCGTAGAAGCTGCACGTCATCGAGACATACCCGTACGTAGGCTAAGTGAGGGGTCACTTGTCCGGCTTGGAATTGGGTCCAAGCAGCGCCGGATTATTGCGGCTGAGACCGACCAGACATCGGCTGTCAGTGAGACAATTGCGCAAGACAAGGAATTGACTCGAGGCTTGCTTGAAGAAGCCGGTATTCCAGTTGCAAAAGGGAAACCAGTTTTCTCCGCTGAAGAAGCTTGGCAAGTGGCGACGGAAATTGGCTTACCAGTAGTCATCAAGCCTCGTTGCGGCAATCAGGGTCGAGGTGTCTCGGTTGGATTGACAACTCAGGACGAGGTTTTTCAAGCATATAGTGTAGCGATTTCTGAGGAGGAAGAGGTTGTCGTTGAGCGTTGTCTAGCGGGTGATGATTATCGGCTGTTAGTCATTGGTGGTGAGCTTATTGCAGCGGCACGTCGTTGTGCACCTTGCATTACGGGTGATGGTAGTTCGACGATTGAAAAGCTTGTTCAGGAAGAGAACAAGAATCCACGTCGTTGCGATGACCATGCAGGATCACTCTCTCTTTTATGCCTTGATGCCGCTGCTGAGGTGGCTCTGCGGGAGCAAGGATTTTCAAAGGAATCGATCCCGAATGATGGGCAGCTTGTTCTTCTCCGTCGGAATGCAAATCTGAGTACTGGAGGCACAGCTGAGGATGTCACAGATCTAGTTCATCCAAATACAATTCGGCTCGCTATTGATGCGGTGCGAGTTGTTGGGTTGGATATTGCTGGTGTTGATATTATGGCGACACGTATTGATCAGCCTTTAAGTACCCAGCATGGAGGTGTTGTTGAAATTAATGCGTGCCCCGGGCTTCGGATGCATCTGGAGCCAACGGTTGGAGGATCACGGGACGTTGGTTCAGCGATCATCAATACGCTTTTTGCAACCGGCGATGACGGTCGGATTCCTGTTGCAGCAGTGACCGGTACAAATGGAAAAACAACAGTTACCCGTCTATTAGCTCATGTAGCCTCGGCAGGGGGAGCAACGGTTGGCATTGCTTGTACTGAAGGCGTCTGGGTAGGTGACAGACAACTCGATTCTGGTGATTGTAGTGGGCCAGGAAGTGCACGACGAATATTAGCGCAACCGAACGTAACGACGGCTGTACTCGAGACAGCAAGAGGAGGAATTCTTCGCGAAGGGTGTGGGTTCGATGCCTGTGATGTAGCTGTTGTCACTAATATTGCCTCGGGTGATCACCTTGGTCTGCATGAAATAGACACTCCAGAGCAACTCGCTTGGGTGAAGGGCGCCATTGTTGCCGCTGTGCGGCCAAGTGGTGCAGCTGTCCTCAATGCAGCTGATCCACTGGTTGTCGATATGAAGAAGTGGTGTCAGGGTCGGGTGATTTATTTTTCTCTGGATCCAGAATTTCCTGTCCTCATGAAACACCTGGCCTCCGGAGGCCTTGGTGCAACCATCCGCGACGGATGGATCGTGTTGTGCGACGGCCCCCGTGAAACTCGATTAGCCAGTTTAGACAAAGTTCCTCTGGTTCATCAGGGTTTGGTTTCGTTCCAAGTCGAAAATGCACTTGCTGCTGCTGCCGCTGCATGGAGCATGGGCGTTCCGCTTGAATTAGTGCGACTCGGACTTGAGAGCTTTTCAAGTGGTGCACTCGGTAGTCCCGGGCGATTTAATATGCTTGAGTTGGATGGAGCCACCGTGGTTGTTGACTACGGACACAATGTGCCGTCTTTAGAGCAGGTCTGTTTAACGCTCGAAAAGCTACCACATGCTCACAGAACTGCTGTGTATTCAGCAGCTGGAGATCGTCGCAATGAAGATCTTCTGCGGCAGGGTGAACTCTTGGGAAAGACATTCGATCGTATTGTCATCTACGAAGACGCCTATCGAAGAGGCCGTAGTCCGGGGGAGATAACTCGACTCATTGCCGAAGGTATTGTGCGAACAAAACATTCAAAGCGTCGCGCTGTAGTCGAGTCTGGAGGAGATTGGGAGGCCTCAGCTGCGTCGGTACTTGACGCGGTGAAGCCTGGTGACCTTGTTTTGTTGCAGCCTGATACGATCGAACAAACAATGCCGTGGTTAATGGAACGCTACGGTAATCGACTACGTGGCATTGGTTTTGATCAAATAGCAAATGTCCAATCGTTAGATCCGAATGAGATACCGCTAGACCCTGAGCACAAAAAAGATCGACCATCAGATCTGTGAAGCAATAGATCTTTGCCCACCATCATTTAAGACCAGTTTTGCGATCAAGTGCTCCACGCACACCAAGCTGCTCTGGGTGACGTGCGATTTTATCGGTGAATACGCGAACGTCATCAATAATTGGCCGTAAGTCTTGTGTGAGACGGTTGACGTTGTTTGCGGCTTGGGCAAGGTCATTGTAAACCTCTGGATCACGAACCAGTTTGCCGAGCGTTCCTTGTGATTCGTTCAGGGCTTGAGTGAAGGTGGCTGCTTGAACGAGGACAGTGTCGAGGCGGTTAATAGCACGGTCTATACCCTGTACCATTGATGCGCCGCGTTCACCGAGGGGTTTTGAAAAGCCTTCAAGATTTCGGAGGTTGCGATCAGCAGTATCAATAGTGGCACTGATACCTCCGACAGACTTTCGCAGATCAACAAGAACATCAGGCAACGTATAGATAGAATCCTTCAGTTTTTCTCTCGCTTCAGCATCACCAACAATATCATTCACATTGTTCATGGCGGTTGTAAAGGTATCCAGTGCAACGTCAAGTTTCTTAACAGTCTGGTCAATCTGAATGTCCTCTTTTACAAAAATCCTCTCAATATTTTCTGAGAGTATAGCAACAGCATCACCTGCCCGTGTGAGTGACTCGAGCGAGGCCGTTACTTTTGGCTCAAGTGTTGAAAATAGTGCAAGGGGATCTTTCGACACCGCACCTCGCAAAACCTCATCTGTTGTGATTCGTTGGCGGGGAGGTGCAATACGGCCAGCCACAAGTTCAATTTCGGCATCACCGAGAATTGTGCTTGCGACACGTGGTGTCTCATCGCGATAGACCGGTACATAGGAGTCAATTTGAGCCACTACACTTACGCCACCACGTTCATCGAGCATGACTGAGTTAACTCGTCCGACAAGAATGCCATTCTTTCGGACGGGGGTGCCGCTTGAAACCCCTCTCGCTTCTGAGAAGTTCATGCGTAGTGGATATGTTGATTGGACAAGACTTGGCAAATCTCCAAATAAAACAATAAGTATTCCAGCGATAATGGCTGTTGCCAAGACCATCACGCCAACACGAAATTGGATTACACGCTCACTCATGATCGTTCTCCTGATCGTTAGTCTCAGAGGATGGTGCGTAGTCTTTCTGGTCCTGCTCTTTCCGGAGCTCGTTGAGACGTTGTCCGGCTTTGCCTTCAACGAATTGTCGAACCCGAGGATCGTTTGATCCGTCAAGTTCTTCTGGTGTGCCAGTAAAAATTATTTGTGACTCACCGCTTTTGAGACGAGAAAGTGGATAGAGCATAATAATCCGGTCTGCCACTTTATACGCAGTT
>DONH01000328.1:3915-4945 GCA_003509235.1 Planctomycetaceae bacterium | reverse complement strand
GCACCTTCATGTTTTTTCCCGACCACACGTTCAATCTTTTTCAACTCTTCCATGAGGTTGACCTTGGTGTGGAGTCGACCTGCCGTATCCAGAAGGAGGAGGTCGTACCCCTCATTGACGGCCTTATCCATGGCTTCATACGCAACAGCAGCAGGGTCTGAGCCTTCAGCTTTTGCAAAAAAACCAGCGCCGATGCGGTTGGCCCACACTTCCAACTGCTCAATGGCAGCAGCGCGGAAGGTGTCGCCCGCAGCGATGAGAACCTTGCGTCCCTGCATCTGGGCACGGTGAGCCAGCTTTGCAATGGTGGTGGTCTTGCCGACACCATTGACGCCAACCATCATCAATACTTCAGGTGGGTTAACCGCTTCAATACGAGGGGGTACCTTGAATATCTCTTCCAGCTCGTCACGGAGAATGTCCTTGAAATCGTCAGGATCATCTGTGCCGGCCTTGCGTGCGCGCTCTTTCAGGTTGTCCATGAGCTGGTTGGCTGCTTCCATGCCAACATCTGCCATGATGAGGATTTCTTCAAACTCTTCCCAAAAGTCGTCATCCAGCTTGGAGTGGGATGACAGCAGGCCATCAATACGCTTGGTGATCTGTTCGCGGGTTTTGGAAATGCCTTCGGAAAGCTTGACGAAAAGTCTGTCGCGCTCGTCTTCTTCGTCTTCAAGGTCCAGAGCCAGTGCCAACCGGTACTGCAGCTCGGATTTGAATTCTTCGACTGCTTCATAGCCCATTTCATCAAGCCATTTGTCGAACTTCTTGATGAAAGCCTTTGATTCGTCTTCAGGTGCGCCAAGCGCTCGGAAAAGAAAGGCGAGTCGATCCCAGAGGTCTTGTCCTTTTTCTTCAACGCCTTCCACAATGATATTGAGCCATTGCGAGAGCTTTGGCTCAGCCTGGCGCAGGGCAAGAGTAAGACCTTTCTGCCAGTCCTCGGTCGCGGTCGGGGCCGCATCTGTTTGTTCTTGATGATCGGGAGAAGGAGGGGCGGTAGTCTTGTCTTCTGTGGCGACTTCTTCAG
>DONH01000328.1:512-3510 GCA_003509235.1 Planctomycetaceae bacterium | reverse complement strand
TGTTGAGCCACATCTTCGGGGCTGGCCCAAGCTTTTTTCAATTTGCTAAAAAATCCCATCCGGTCCTCATGATTATTATCGTTGCAGTTTGCGGGTGTTCATAGCCTACCTCTTGTCCGGAGGCAATAGACTATGCCTTTTTAGAAAAAACCGGTAGGGGCATGTTCTATGCTATTTGGCTGAGATGGTCGATACTCAACTAATAGGCGCACGATATTGTTACCATGTTTATATATAGATGTCCGTTGCCAATTAACACTAATATCGGTAAGAGCGGGAAAAAAACACCATAAGGATGTAGAAATATGAAACGAACAAAGATCAAGCATGCCCTGAATGCGCAAGAACCCATGGCAGAAATCCACGTCGGTGGATGGGTTCGCACCAAGCGTGACAACAAGGGGTTCTCTTTTGTGGAGATCAACGACGGATCCTGTTTGAGCAATATTCAGGTCGTAATCGATCATACTCCCGAGATTGTTGAAACTATCGCCAATGTCGGAACCGGTGCTTCTGTGGCTATCGACGGTGAGTTGGTTGAGTCTCCTGGCAAAGGTCAGAAGTGGGAGATTCGCGGCACATCCATCAAGTTGCTTGGTGGGGCGGATCAGGAGACTTTCCCCTTGCAGAAAAAGCGCCACAGTGATGAGTTCCTTCGTGGTATCGCTCACTTGCGCCCCCGCACGAATAAATACGGTGCCATTTTCCGTATGCGTTCCGAGCTGGCTCAGGCCATTCACAAGTTTTTCGCAGAGAAGGATTTCTTCTACATCCATACGCCGATCATCACAGGCTCTGATTGTGAAGGCGCAGGTGAGATGTTTCGCGTTACCAGCTTGGAACACGGTTCACAGAAGCCGGTAGAGGAAGATTTCTTTGGAAAACCGTCCTCCCTGACTGTTTCCGGGCAGCTTTCCGCTGAGATGTTTGCCCTGTCTTTGGGGGATGTGTACACCTTCGGCCCTACATTCAGGGCTGAAAACTCCAATACTCCCCGGCACGTAGCCGAGTTCTGGATGGTTGAACCCGAAATCGCTTTCGCTGATCTGGCCGATGACATGGATCTCGGCGAGGAAATGATCAAGTATTTGATTACCCACATGCTTGATCATAGCGCGGAGGATATCGAACTGTTCGCCAAGTTTGTTGACAAGTCGCTTATGGGCACGCTTGAGAACATCTTGAACAATCCTTTTGAGCGCCTTCCCTACACGGAGGCCATTCGTCTTCTCAAAAAGACCAAGAAGAAGTTTGAGTACCCGGTAGAATGGGGAATGGACCTCCAGACCGAGCATGAGCGTTTCCTTTGTGAGGAGAAGTTCAAAAAGCCGGTCTATGTGTATGACTATCCGAAGACGATCAAGCCGTTCTACATGCGTATGAACGATGACAACGAAACGGTTGCGGCCATGGATTGTCTGGTTCCGCGCATTGGTGAGCTCATTGGTGGAAGTCAGCGTGAGGAAAGGATGGATGTTCTTCTTTCTCGGATGGATACTCTTGGCCTCGATAAAGAAGAGTACTGGTGGTATCTTGACTCTCGTCGCTACGGTTCAGCTCCCCATGCCGGTTTTGGAATGGGATTTGAGCGTATGCTGATGTTGGTATCTGGAATAACTAATATCCGCGACGTTATGCCGTTCCCCAGAACGCCCAAGAGCCTCGAGTTTTAATTTGTTTATTATATAGTAATAGAACAAAAGGCCCGACAGGATATGTCGGGCCTTTCTTTTATTTAATGGGCAGATATATTTCTGTCAGCAAATCCTCAGGCTTGGTGTGTTCTGGGGAGTTGAGATAGATTTCGAAGCTCGGTTGCTCGCGGAACTGATGTCCGCTTTCGGGGAGCCAAACTCCGAAAAGCTTGGCATAGGTTTTTTCCAGGTTCTCGTATGGGCCCTTATGAAGAGTGATGGCATATTTCCCGCCTGGGATGGTTTGGATGCCCACTTCCCCTTCAGCATCTATGCTGCCATCTACAGTCATGCAGGCGTCATATCGGATTTTTTCGGGTGGCGTTATTTGCGGATCGTCGTGACAAATGCCGAGGAATTGTGTTTCGGCATTGATGATTTTTTTTGCATCAGCCCAGTCGCATAAAACCTTCCAGGCTTCGTCGCACTCAGCATACGGTCCTGTGTGGCGTTTGTATGCAACGCGCATTTCCAGGATATCTTTGACAGATACTTCCATTTTCATTTCTCCTTTTCGATTCAGAGTCAGTGTTGATCGCGCATTGTTTAATAAATAATGCACGGCTCCGGGGATTTTGTCGTATAGTTCATTCCAGTGCTTCTCGCTGTATTGAGAAGGTGCGCATGCAAACACCTTTTTGAAAGCACGGCTGAATGATTCAACTGTAGTGTAGCCCGCATCAAAAGCTGCAGTAGTGACACTCGAGCTGTTCAACGCCAATCGGATGGCTGCTCGTTCCAAGCGTATTCTTCTTATATGCTCACTTAGAGTTTCACTCATCATTCCTTTGAAGATGCGGTGAAAGTGAGTAGGGGAGAAGTGGGCCAGGTTAGCGAGCGTATCCAAGGAAAGCTCCTCATCAAGGTTCTCCTGTATGTATATAAGTACAGTATATATACGCTCATAATACGTTGACTTGGTGGTTTCCTTCATTTTGACCTCGTTACTGGCCTTATCAGATATCTGTTTTCATGGTGATTTGCTTGATATTTTCAACCAATAATCATCGTGTCAGATGAGTGGTGATCAATTCAGTGGTTTTTAAAATAAAAAGTTAATCGTGTATACTCATATATTTCGATGGTTTAAGTATTTTTGTGATGTGGTGATGCATTTTATTTTAAAAAACCGCTTGACGGTGGAGGTGGTTTGACCTAGAACCTCTTTCGTCGCACGGGGAAGCCCAACAGCAACTCCAAGCGGCTTGTTCTTTCTTAAATATTCAGAGCGGTTGGCAACAAGGACTTCGAAAAAAAAGTTAAAAAAGTTGTTGACGGGGCGGAACAGATTGACTAGGTTCCAC
>DONH01000328.1:0-226 GCA_003509235.1 Planctomycetaceae bacterium | reverse complement strand
GTAAAAAAGTTGTTGACGAGCCGGAACAGATTGACTAGGTTCCACTTCCTGCCTGACGGCGGGCGTTTTGAAAGAGAGACGCAACGGTCTTTGACAATTAAATAGCGAGTTGAGCAAAAAAGATCACAAATCACAGCCCGTTTAATACGAGTAAGATTCAAGTGATCACTTTCTCCAAGTTTATCAACTGGAGAGTTTGATCCTGGCTCAGATTGAACGCTGGCGG
>DONH01000254.1 GCA_003509235.1 Planctomycetaceae bacterium | reverse complement strand
CCTCAGTGGCTCGTCTCCGCAAGTGGTGTCCGTCAACTCATCGTCCGATCAGTACCGAATTTAAGAGGCGATGTTTTTGTCGGCGCAGCATCAATCGGCTGGTACACGCCGCTGAAAATACGAGACATTGAATTTCGTTCTGCTCGTAGTGAACCGACACCAATACGGATTGGTAGCATCGAGGGCACACAAGGATTGCTGGAAATCATTAGAAATGGTGGTCGGCTTGGACTGTTAACGGTCAACGACACCGAGCTCCATCTTGCTTATGACGAAAACCATATTTCAAATTTCCAAGCAACTATTGGCACAGAGCCCCAAACAAACCAACTGCGCAACCTATCAAAAAACTCTACACCACCACCCCCGCAGCATCCTACTGGCCCGACAAACGAGCGTGTTCGTATTGCTGTCAAAGATGCACGTGTACGAATCGATGGACCATGGACAAGCACGCCGTGGGAAAGTGAATCGATTGAGGTTGAAGCAGTTCTGAACCAGTACACTGACGGCACAAAGGAGTGGGCCTTAACTCCCGTTACGCTCCTTAATCATGCTCAACTCAATCCTTCGGTCGCTGCGGGGGCTCTAGCCTACGCTGCACCTATTCTTGCCAATACCACTCGTGCAAGTGGTGAGTTTTCCCTCGTCATTGACGAAGCTCGATGGATCGCTGGGGAAGAAAAAATGGCTGCTATCGACGGGAATCTAACGCTGCATGCGGTCGACATTGGCCCCGGGCCCATGGTGGCAAAAATCATTGCAGCGTTGCCAGGACAACTCCCTGTACCACCCACCGTACGGATAGCAGAGTCATCAAAAGTACACTTCCGAAAATCAGATCGCCATGTCCTCCATGAAGGCTTGGCTTTTGGAATACCCCTCAAAACATCTGGTGATCGACTCGACATTACATCCGAAGGATCCGTTGGTATCGACGACCGTTCAATCAATCTTACACTCTCCCTACCAATACCTGACTCTTTGCCGACAGACAGACCACTTTTTGCTGCCCTCGCTGGAAAAACGATAATGGCCTCCGTCGAAGGAACTCTTGATGATCCCAAGCTTCAATTGGACGCCTCATTGAAACAGACCGCGGCAGATGTCGCGGCAGATTTTATTCGAGAATTACGGAATAAAAAAAACCAGACACCACCAAACAAAAGCTCTGAAAAAAGCAGTGATGATCCAGAACAACGACCGGCATCATCAGCTAGCAATCCAAGTATGAAAAACCCCAGGAGACAGCAGGCTCCAGAAGAGAAAATAGGGAACGCGAAGAAACTGGATCAACTTAAAGGTCTGCTGCCTCCCGACATTTCTGATGACCCGACCACCGATGCGGTTATCGACGCCGTGGGAGGACTTCTCGACGAGGTTGCAAAGAGGCGGGCAGAACGCGGGCAGATGAAGAGCAAAGAGGCTACAGACACTCCTGACCAAAATCGACCAGCACGACGTTTTCTAAAAAAACTTTTGGATGCTGGTAATAATGAGGCGTCCGACGACGCGGCGGAAAAATCTCAATAGGCACCACGTGTCGGTATGCAATCAATACAATAAAAAACCGAATCCTGCATAACGCAGGATCCGGCAATTCAGCGATGAATCTCAGGGCAGATTCATACCTGTTGAGTAAAACCAATATTAGGTTTTAGCTGGAGCTGCTGGAGCTTCCTTTTTCTTATTCTTCTTGGCCTTTTTAGGAGCTGCTTCTGTGGGAGCAGCTTCTTCAACGATGACAGAACCACCACCACAGTTGCCGTCTGCACATCCGCTCGCGCAATCTGAGCATCCGCTTGTGTATTCTGAACAGCCACTCGTGCAACTCGAGCATTCGTATGATTCACATGAATCACAAGAAGCGGTTTGCTGACCGTGGCAACGATTGCGACGACGATGAAGAAGACCATGACTACGACCATGACAACGACGACCGTGGCAACCATGACGGAAACCGGCAACGGCACTGGTGTCGACGCTGATCAGAGCAAAGGCGATCAATGCGATGAACGCCGCAAATGAAATTCCCAGAAAACGCTTCATTTCTTTCTCCGAAATAAGTTAATTGGTGCGGGATTGCACCTTATTTTGCCGTCAACACACAAATCCGACCCGGGACGGCAACCGGAGCAGAGCAACCAAAAACAAAACTCGTCATTGGAAGCTCGTCGGAACAACCCGCGGCACCCCCCTGCAGGTGTTGCAGGTCGGCCGATACTTCCATTAATCAAGTTTGACAAAAAGGCTAGCAGTCAAAATAAGACTGTCAAGCAACATAGGGGGTTTGGGGGGTTTTTGAGCAGTGGGGCAGAGGCTGGTGTGCCTTCTCAGCAATGCCAAAGCGTACATCGCCGTATCAAATCAGCCAAATTTGCGGCGAAAAGTAAAGCTGTCACCGCCCTGCAATCCCAAATCCCTTACAAAGAGGGGCCGGGCGTCTTCAGCACTTAGTTCGAAAGAAACGTGTCGGGGCACTGAGGGACTCGAGAAAGGTCCTGTCGACATCTTCCGCGCTACTCGGTAACTGTCCCGGAATCACCAGAAGCCGTGCGAGTTGCTGGTGCCTGCTCCTGCATCGCCAGTTTGGCCCTTCGTGTAATCTCCTCGGCTACTAGCCGCTGTTTTGCGAGCATATCTTCAGGGTCTTCGAAATCGAGCAGCAGAGGTGGCATGTCCGGGAAAATCCTCATGGCCATACCAACAACCCGCCAGCCCTCAGGATCAAGCCGGCACACCCAGATTACATTATCCGTGGTCGTGAAACCTTCTGCATCTGTATCTGTCCATGTCGTTGCCACGTGGACAATATCATCAGTTCCTCCAACGGTTTCACAATCGCCCACTCGGTAGGTAGCTGTATCCTTCACTGGAGGAGCAACTGAAAGGCCTAACTCCTGTGTTTTTGCCCGTGCAACCTCTGTCAGCATAGCCATTGCAGATCGTTCATCCCCACGTTTTATTGCCTCCAGAAATGTCGTGACTGCAACTTTTGCAGGTTCGATATTCGCAACTACTGAAGGCTCTGCACCTCCTGCGGAGCATCCTGACTGACTTGTCAAAGCAAGCATGCAGCATCCGGCAATAAACGAAATTAGCCAAAGTGAAACAGCTTTTCGCAATCGCTGCTTACACACATCTCGCACGCCGCCGATTGGTGACGGATTAGGAGAAACCATTGAAATGCCTTTCTGGGACAAAGTATGTCGAAACTACTCTTTTCCCGATCCCGTTTCCGTGCGCGCACGTCGCACTACATTTCGGACGGTGGGCAATCTCGACCCCACTGATCATGATGCCCAGGATAGGATGCGGTCAAGGTGAAAACTGGCGTTCGAACAAGGTTGGAGCACAACCATGCCAAATTGCCCTGTCCGCCCGCATGCCGCAAACCAACATTGAATCGAGGCATAGGCTACGATACTCATAATACGTTCCTAGCAGGGGTTTTTGCTTTGAATAACCCAACACTCCAGGTCTGGCTGAACAGGTGTTCCAAAAACAAACCTTTTCTGTGGATACTCGCAACGCTCTTTGTAATCTTGTACCCACCGCTAGCAGATGCACGTGCGGGTCCAGCCAAACGTCAATCTGCACCACGCGCTGAGAATCTTCCTGAAAGTGAAATTATTGCAAAAGATGCCTTTCAACTCCTTGTTGGGCCAAAGCCTGATTTCAAAGCGACACCCCAATCAACAAACTCTTCTGAAATAATTCAGCCCGAATCAGCGCTGGCTTGGTCACAACTTATTTCAGGTTCGACACTTGATGATGAAATTAAAACGGCAATGCCTCGATTAAAGAAGATCGTTGCGACCAAGACTTTTTTTGAAAGCCATATCGGTGACGCAATTGATGAATTCCAATTACTGGCTATCTGCTTTGGAATCATTTCTGCATACGACAAAGCCGAGGACGTGCGCTCAAGTTGGAAGAAAAATGCAACAGGCTATCGTGAACGATTTGAAAGGTCAGCATATCGCTGCAATCGGGAAGGTGGATCTTCATTTGCCGCCGCAACTACCGCTGTCGGAGAACTTGAGAATTTGATCCGTGGTGAGGCTGGGAACTATAAGAACGAAGAAGAACAGTTCCAATGGAGCCAGCTATGCGAAAGATCATTACTTATGCGTCGCCTGAAACTTGCTGACGAAAGGCTTGCCTCAGGAACTGCCTCAGAAGAAATTTTTTCCAACTCGACCAATCAGTTGGTTCATGCTGCCGAAATAGTTGCGTGCTTTGGAGAATTGCTCGTGCAACCAGAATTTGTTGACTGGGATGACTCTGACTACAAAATCTATGCTGAGAAAATGAAGAAGCATGCCTTGGAAGTGCGGACTGCTATCAACGAAGGAAATTACGATAACGCCAGAACTGCAGCAAAGGCAATAAACCAATCCTGTTCAACGTGCCATGCCGACTATCGATAACGCCTCGTATAAAGTAGAGCCGACACCGCCCTCTCGCCCCTACCTACACAGCCATTCCAATGGGCTCAAGTCAATCAACTCGGCCAATCCAGCTTCAGCGAGTTCACTGCCCGTAACATACCGATGCTGGTCACACCATTGCTGAATCAAACTAGCGGTATCAGAGCCCTCCGCGACTCCAAATAAATGGACCAAAAGCTTGTCCATTTCAAGTTCAAGGCTGGAAAAGTGACGCGACCATTCGGCCGCCTCACGAATACCAACCTGCTCCTCGCTTTGCCATTTCATGGGATGAAAAAGCAACACGCTCGACGCCGTAACGAGCCGGCGAGTGCATGCCGCAAATGGCCAAACTGCTGCCGAAGAGCATTCTCCTGTCACGATTCCCGTCGCCTGCAAACTACGTAGGCGAATCATGCTGACCAAAGAATTCGCAGTGTACGGGTTCCCGCCGGGTGAATCGAAATAAATAGTGCACTGGCTTCCAGGCTCAACTCCAAGCAATTTATCAACAAGATCCGTAGCGTTCTCTGTAAGGTCACCTATTATGGCAACTTCTACTGGGACATCCTCACCACCATTTTCTTCTGACGATGAATGGTCTGGCTCAGTACTTTTTGAAAAATGGGCCATTCATTTTCTTTCTGAAGAAGATGTTTATACTGATTACTTCTGTGCTATACCGATATACTCGTGCGTTAGTATATCGATGCTTTTTAAAAATTATGCTCTCAATTCGATTGCCAGATTTTTTTCGATACAACAACTCTTCATTGTACTCTCATGGGTATCATTTGTATTTGCCCAAATGGGCACCGCACGAAATTGAAAGATCGTTTTGCTGGCTTACGAGTACGCTGCCCGCAGTGTGGTGAGAAGTTTAGAGTCGCCCCTCACGATCACCAGACGAGAGAACAGACATCGGCTGTAACGTCATCTTCTCCACCTACTAGTCAAGTAGAGTTCGATTCACCATTTAGTGACGATGGATCAAACTCACGACACCTGCGTCCTCAACCTACCGCGACCGCAAAACAGAGTGCGGGTACTATTCCATCAATACTCAATGAAGACCCTAGTCAGTTATGGCGACTTGCACCTCCCGGTGGTGAACCGAGCAGTGCAATGGAGGGCACGGAGCTACTCGCCTTATTGTCGTCCTCAAAAATTAACGCAAATGTTTACGTTTGGCGGACTGATTGGGATGAGTGGAAACCAGTGGCAAATGTTTTTCCCGATTTTTTTGGAAAATAATAACACTCCTTAACAAGCCAGGGTGGGCCTTCTACACGCAGAGAATAACCATTTCACCTACCTGCTAGTCGTACCTCATACAAAGGATCGGTTCATAATGAAGTCTCTGGATTGCCTTGACGCCCTTCACTTGTGAGGACTTCGCATGGACGCTGCCCCCACTCCCTTGGTTGAATTCTTTCCGATATCCAACTGGCTGTGTTGAAATCGGAATTATTGAATTCCAATCAATCGTATCGTGAAATCATCCTTAATAGCGCGAACCTCGAATCGCATCAAGCTTCTAACGTTTTTATTGAGCAAGCATTCGTTGCTGACACAGATTTTTCAAACGGAAGATGGACAGGCCTCGAACTCATTCGAGTTTCTATGCCGCAACTGTAATGCTGCAAACGTTGACTGGTCAGGCGCACGAATGACGGACACTGAGTTTCATCGTACTCGGCTTACCGGATGCAACCTTTCTGGCACAAACCTACGCAATGCACTGTTTTACCGCTGCAAACTTGATTTATCATCATTTCATGACTCCCAACTCACTAGATGCCTATTCCAAGAATGCGACCTTCGGGAAGCGGATTTCCAGAACACAGCACTCAAGCGGGTTATTGTCCGAGCCTGTGACCTGCGTAACACACGCTACCCCAGTACGTCACTTTCAGGAATTGATTTGCGAGGTTCTCAGTTAGCAGGCATGCATGCGGATACCAATGCACTACAAGGGGCTTTAGTTGATCCGTTTCAGGTTGCAGACATTGCATCCATGCTTGGGCTTGTCGTCGAAAGGTTGCCGACGGAGAGCATAAATGAATACAATAGAGAAATTCGCTATCCATCTGCGGGAAAACACACACTTATTGAACCCGATAGTGATGGTCAGTGACAATAATCTCGAATCTTAGCGCACCGCCGTGCCACTTGCTCGTTATGAAACAATTGTAAATCAACACCACCTCCCAAGGCATTCTTATGAAATTACGATCCAAGTCTACTATGCATTTGTCTCTATCCCGACTTTTAATAGGATTGAGCATGTTGTCTGTCGCAATGCTTTTTATTATGCCAGTTCATGTTGTGTTAGCTGACGCTAACGCTGAATTCACAGTCGCAAATGGTGAATTATCACTTGCTGCTCCAGCTGGCTGGAAGCAAGTTCAGCCTCGATCTCGAATAGTCGAGACTGAATTTACTATCGATCCAGTCAAGCCCGATGACCAACCAGGACGTATGACTTCGATGGGCGCTGGTGGGAGCATTGAGGCCAATATTGCACGGTGGTACGGGCAATTCAGCCAGCCAGACGGCTCATCTACGAAGGATAAAGCGGCCCTGAAAACATTACGTATTGCAGGATGCAAAGTAACGTGTGTTGATGTATCAGGAACCTTCAAAGATATGCCTGGTGGCCCCTTTGCGGGAGGACAATCAATAGACCGCCCAAATTACCGCATGATGGCAGCTATTATTGAAACACCTGACAAAGGAAATTACTTCATTAAATTTTATGGACCTGCAACAACTGTAAAGGCATCAGCGGACGGTTTTCAAAAAATGATCGAAGGCATGGTCTCCACAAACTGATACCTCTCTTTCTTCTTTGGCAAAGCTCACCTCCCTCAATAGTCAAAAGGTAGTAATGAAAATCCAGGAGTTCTTAGAACACCACGGGATCGAGGGTAATCCCTTTGCTGAAGAGGATGCCCAAAATGACACCGTGTTCAAGCGAACATGCTTAGAATCCACATTTCACCCCGGCTGGGATAAGATCTATGGATCTCCAGAAGACCCGAGTACATCGATTGTTTTTGGTGAAAAGGGTGCTGGCAAAACAGCGCTCAAACTGCAAATGGTTCGGCAATTTGAACGCCATAACGAAACAAGTAGAGGCCCCGACGGAAGCAAAAAGCCTTCTTTTGTAGTCATCTACGATGACTTCAATCCGTTCCTTGACCGGTTCGTCAGCCGCAGCGGAAAACACCGGCCCGTCGAGAAGGCCCTTGGGCATTGGAAACTGTGGGATCATATAGATGCAATCCTCTCCCTGGCAGTCACCCAGCTCGTCTCAGCGATTATTCATCGTTCGAAAACAGAACCAGTTGGTGATGGCAAGAGTCATGCCTGGAGTGGGCCACACGCTCGTGACCTCACTTTACTTGCTGCACTTTATGATCAATCGACAGCTGAAACTTTCCCTTCTCGCTGGAGAAAACTTCGCTGGCGGGTTGGATACGGATCTATCCTTGGCCGTTGGCCGACCTTCTTAGGATTAGCGTCTACTGCACTTTTTGTGGCAGCTCTTGCCACCAGCATTTCGACAAAAAATTTAGATTGGCTGGCACTCTGGTGGCCGTGGTTCATTTTGGCTGGAACCTGGATGCCGTGGTTATGGCGAAGGTGTCAATGCTGGTGGAAAGCATTTCGTATCATTCGAAGCATGCGAACTGGAAACAGAACAGTAGGCCAACTCGCTAAAGCACTTGCAAAAATGCCCGAAGCTGACCTTGCGGGACAGCCTCTTCCGATTATGGCCAGAAGCGATGATCGTTATGAATTATTTGCGAAGTTTCAGGGAATTCTGCGAGCTGTCGGATACGGTGGAATGATTGTGATCATTGATCGACTCGATGAACCACACGTAATAAACGGCTCTGCAGAACGCATGAAGCAAATTATCTGGCCCATTTTTGATAACAAGTTCCTGAAATCACCAGGGCTTGGATTCAAGATGCTACTTCCTAATGAGCTGTATCGATTCATTGAGCGTGAAGATGAGTCGTTCAATCAGCGAGCAAGACTCGACAAGCAGAATCTCATACCGTCTTTAGAGTGGTCTGGAGAAACTCTCTATGACATTGCCTCCATGAGGCTCAAAGCCGCAAGCATAAAAGAGCCTCCGACAACTCTCGCTGAGCTTTTTGAGCCTGAAGTCAGCCAGTCTCGATTAATCGATGGCCTGCGAAGTGTTCGAGTGCCTCGTCAACTCTTCAAGTTCTTATACCGGCTACTTGTTGCACATTGTCACGCACATACTGCCGAAAACCCCTGTTATAAGATCCCACTGGAACGGTTTGACACCGAATTAGCCGTATTCAGGAGAGATCAAGATGCATTTGATCGTGGATTAGCACCACGATAACCAGTATTGCAGTGAGGAGCAAAGCGTGGAAACGGTCCACACCATTGTTGTTGGCCGTGAAGCGATGGGGTGTCGCTTTGAGGTTATTTTCAACCTACTAGACAATAGTGTCGCAACATCGATCGGCACTGATGCTCTCAACATCATTGAGCATATTGAAGAGCAAATCTCGGTTTATCGAACGTCAAGTGAAATTTCAAGAATCAATGAATCATCGATTACGAGTTGGCACAATCTATCACCAGACGTATTCGATTTACTCTGGCTAGCAAAGCAACTCCATGCCCAAACCAATGATGCCTTTGATGTAACCACAGGGCCACTTATCAAAGCCTGGGGGTTTCTCCAGAAACAAGGACGAACACCGTCGCCAGAAAAACTGGCTGAGGCATTTAAATGTTCTGGAATGAAAAATATTGAATTTCATGAACATGCACACAAAGTACGTTTTAAGCGGCCCGACGTAGAGATAAACCTGGGGGGCATCGGCAAAGGATGGGCAATTGACAAAGCGGTTGAACTTATCGAAATGGAGGGCGTTGAAAATTTCCTTATTCACGGTGGTCATAGCAGTGTCCGCAGCCGGGGCACACGAGGTCTAGTAGGACAGGAAACTACACGTAATGGATGGCCTGTTGGACTTCGGCACCCACTTCTTCGAGAGAAGCGGCTTGGCACAATTACGCTCCATAACAAGGCGCTAGGTACAAGCGGATCTGGCACACAGTTTTTTATTGAAAGGGGACAGAAAATCGGCCATATACTCGATCCGCGAACAGGCCAACCCGCCAGTGGGGTTCTCTCGGCAACCGTCCTTGCAGATACGGCTGCTGAGGCCGACGCCTTAGCAACAGCGGCATATATCCTAGGTCCCCAAGAAATAGATCACATTGCGCCTGAGGGGGGTGCTGTAGCCGCAATACTCGTGGTGAAAGATGAGCACACCAGCCGATTAACTGCGATTTTAGCTAATCTCGACACCGAACAATTTGTGACAAATCGAACAAATCCGGGACTAACGGTTATTCAGGCCAAAGACTTCAACCAGAAGTAATAGAAGATTACCGATTTTTACACATTTCATAATTTTCAGACTACACTAGAAGTGCTCCCTGCTGCCAAACGACCATAGTTTGATCAGGGATTTGTGAATGACGTCAACTACTTCGAATGACTTTTCTGAAAAGGTGATTTTATCGTTTCGGCAGAGCCACTCATTCGATTGACTGTCATGTCAATACTGAACCCTTTCCCCGTGCAATACCACTAGACATGATCGAATGGTTGGAGCAGGGTTCGTACTTGGGAATCGTGCTTTTTCTGACACTCACTGGCCTAGGGCTACCGGTCCCTGAAGAAGTTCCCATTGTGGCCGCTGGCGTGGCCAGTAGAGCTGGAGCTTTGGTTTGGTGGTGGGCGCTGCCCGCATGTTTGGTTGGGGCGTTATTGGGCGACAGCTTGATGTATGCGATCGGACGTTTTTTTGGCGCACGATTTCTTAGAGAACACCGGCTGTTAAGTGGATTCCTCACAGAGGAGCGAGAGAAGAAAATCGAACTACTCATCCAACAGCATGGAATTAAGGCCTTCTTTGCCGCCCGCTTTCTGGTTGGCCTGCGAAGCCCGTTCTACCTCACAGCAGGTATTCTTCGAGTGAAGTATCGTTGGTTTCTCTTCGCAGATTTCATCTGCGCTTCTATTGTTATCAGTGCTTTCTTTGGCCTGGCGTATGCCTTCGGAGACCGAATAACCGGGCTCATTCAGTCGGCAGAAAAGGGCCTCACACTTGTGGTCCTTACCGCCGGCATCGTCGCCTTTGCAGTCGCCGCATTCCTCTGGTTTCGAAAGCGTAGAATGCAGATTCTCGATGAAAATCCTGATAGCCTTCTTGAAAATCGTGAACTGATATTTGGTCCAGCAGCTGATCGTCTGGGTGACAGCAGTGCTTCAGCAACCCCGCTTCAAACAGATCACTCAAGGGAGGCAGGGAGGTCATTTGAAACCGAACATGAATCCCGTTCAAATGAGGCCCGAACCACATCATCCGCGCCCGATGATTGATCACCTATGTCGTGTCACCAAGCATGGTCGTAACGATTACAACACATCGACGACCACTTACTTGAATTTATATTGGTTATATGGCTGAGAGAGACTTTTCTAGCGGCGTTCTATGACCTAGGAATTTATGGAGTTTTACATTCCATTACCGTTCTCATCGTGAAAAGGGAAACCGTCCCCCCGGCACGTTGCTCAGTTCCTAGGAAATAGTGATGCCAGCATTCCAAAAACAGGCACCTCTGGAGGCCGTTGCGAAATCCAATAAGCATCTCAAGCATTCTTGGAACCGGATACTTGTCGTTGATGATGATCGCAGAATGGCCTCTCGCATAGCCCAGTGGCTTTGTTCGCTTGGATGGCACGCCACCGCAGCAGGTGATGTCACAGATGCAATTAAAAAACTCGGGCAGTATCGTTATGATTTCTGCATCCTCGATGGAGACCTTCCAGATAATGGGAGTATTCGTCTTGCGACTTTGCTTCGGTCAGTCTGGGAAGATGCTTACCTGATTGCTTTCGGAACAAAAAATGTTCAGGAAAGCATGCTTTCACTTCATGCAGATACTATTCTCGTAGCACCAATTAATGACTCAAGCCTGCTGAACACCCTTAATACAGTTCGAGAACAAAAAACAGCGTTAGACGTTCACGCATCGACAACGCGTTGCAACACAGGCAAGAACCAAGAAGTGCTTGGAATCAGTCCGGCGATGCGCGACGTTTCGCAAGTCATTCAGAAGATTGCTCCGACCGCTGCAACTGTTTTGATAACAGGAGAGAGCGGTACAGGAAAGTCTTTACTCGCGCGAGAAATTCACCGCCGGAGTTCTCGTTCAAGGTACTCACTCGTTGAGGTTGCCTGTGGAAGTCTGACCGAATCACTACTTGAAAGTGAATTATTTGGGCACACTGCTGGAGCATTTACTGGTGCCACTACGTCACGAGATGGAATGTTTACACGTGCAGATAAGGGCTCAATTTTTCTTGATGAAATTGCTACTGCAACTCCGGCAATGCAGGTGAAATTGCTAAGAGTTTTACAGGATTTTGAATTCGAACCTGTTGGAGGCACTCAAACAAAGCAAGTCGATGCTCGGGTCATTCTTGCGACTCATGAAAATCTAGAAGAACTTGTTCGCTGCGGAAAATTCCGTGAAGACCTTTTTTGGCGAATAAACGTCATCAAAATCGAACTTCCACCTCTACGGGAAAGACGTGAAGACATTCGACCTCTCGCTGAGCAATTTCTCAGAAATGTCATGGTCCAAACTGGTAGAGAAATAGAGGGTTTTACAAATGCCGCTATCGAACGCCTTGAGGCACACCACTGGCCTGGAAACGTACGAGAACTTGTTCATGCCGTCGAACGGGCTGCTTTCCTTGGGTCAAGCAAGCAAATTGAGGTGACGGACCTCCCGCTTCGAATCATAGAAGGGGCGAGTAGCAAACAATCAGTGAACTCAGAAATCGTCGCTGAAAAGACCATCGATGACTCGCTCAAAGCACAGATGGCTGCCCCCGAAAGGCGACTCATCCTCGACGCTCTGCGTCAAAATAATTGGCGCAGGGATGCCGCAGCTAAATCGCTTGGCATCAATCGAACGACCCTCTACAAAAAGGCTAAGAGGCTTGGCGTTGACCTCGCCGGAATAGGTCGAAACAAGCCCAGATCTCTTTAATCCCTTTAACTTGCCTCACGCATTTAATGAATCGAGGTAAGCCCCGGGTCTACAAAAATATCATTCCCGGATTCTTCACTCTCTTCAGCGAATGAAAACGTACTGTTTTCATATGCTGCTGCACTCGCAGCCCATCCGGCGGCCATATCGGCAAAGGCTTGTGCTCGAGAGGTCGCTGAATTCCGTGACTCAGCGAGTACCTTTGTTTGGTCATCTGAAAGTATACTCGAAACGTCGATCACATCAGCTCTCCGAAAGCTGCCCTCATGCCGAAGGAGCATCTGCCTTGGTGGTGGTACAGAGGCTCCTTCAGGACCTTGGTTTCCACCACTGACGCCTGCAATCATTGCAGCATCAAGCATCGAAATAGTTCCGTTCCCACTCACATCTGCAACAAGCGAAGGAATCATAACAGGGTAGCTGACAAGCCCCCTATCAAGCCGCATTGCAAGTCTTGCCGCAAGGGCTGAATCTGCTGAACTGTACTCGCCATCACCACTGGTGTCACCGAGTGCTGCTACCAGTTGAACAGCATTACTACTACCAACAGGAACGGTGCTATTACTCACAATTGATTCTAAGCTGAGAAGCGCTGACGACCCATTTTGAGCTGTCGCAGCAACTTGTGCCATGACATTTGCTATGGTCAATCGGCCTGCAGGAGCCCCTCCTCCATCTGGGAACGACTCGGAGGCATCAAACCGTAAGGCAATTCGTCCCGGCTCCAAAACTTCCATAGAAAAAGTTACAAAATCCGGTAGGTTCTCCCCGGCCACAATATTCGAAACATCTAGTAACTCCGGATTGAATCTAAAAATAGCATCGATTGAACGAACCGATCCATCTGAGTCCAAAATAAGTGGGATCCCTGCTTCAGTCCCAACTGGCACATGAATGTCCTGACCAGGCCCCCTCGCAAAACCTGGTATTTCTAACCGAATGGGCGACACTTCAGAAACTGTAAAGCTTCCGTTGTAGCTATCACCAGCTTCTTCATCAGCATTGCCATCCAGCAACTCTCCGTTCACTGTTTGAAATGCATCGGTCCCGCTGCGAACAACTATTGAATATGTGTCGGCCGCAAGTGGACCATTCGCAACGAACTGCATACTAA
>DONH01000455.1:2700-2895 GCA_003509235.1 Planctomycetaceae bacterium | reverse complement strand
TTCGGGCTCGCGTTCTTAGAGACAACGGCCAATCCATATATCCTCTCGATGGGGCCGCGTAGTACTGCAACGCAGAGGCTCAATCTGGCACAAGTTTTCAATCCAATTGGTTCACTCACCGGGATGGTTGTTGCCAGTATGTTTATTCTCCCAGGACTTGAGGTGTCCAAATTCCGAGACACCGAGATGAATAAT
>DONH01000455.1:0-2373 GCA_003509235.1 Planctomycetaceae bacterium | reverse complement strand
CCAGAGTATCAGACGATGCTGCCCAGCGAGGTCGATGGTCTCATAACGAAAGCTATGGAGCAGTCTGCAGAGGCAAGTCCAGAAAAATACACCGCAATGGTGTCACACGATTTAGCCGTTGTTCGTACGCCTTATGTGGTCATCGCGTTAGTTGTACTTGCCGTGTTACTGCTTTTTATTATTTCGAAGTTGCCGGATACGGGGCATGAGGAGGAGCAGATCCATCTGGCAACTCTGGCACGGAATCTGTTCACAAATTGGCAATATGTTGGGGGTGTCATTGCGCAGACGTTTTACGTTGGTGCACAAATAATGTGCTGGACATTTATTATTCACTACGGAATGACTCTCGTGGGTCTAAGTTCAGCACAGGCACAAAATTATAATATTGTTGCAATGGGCATTTTTCTTGCGAGTCGGTTTATTTGTACGTTCATACTGAAGTACATAACACCGGGGTTATTGCTTGGCGTGCTTGCTGTTGGTGGTGGTTTGCTGACTGCTGGGGCAATATTCTTGCAGGGTTATGCAGGGCTATATTGCCTTGTTGGCGTGTCTGCCTGCATGTCAGTGATGTTTCCGACAATTTACGGAATCGCACTCAATGGGCTCAGTCCGAATGATGCCAAATTAGGGTCAGCCGGATTAATTTTTGCGATTGTTGGTGGTGCGTTCATGCCGCGTTATCAAGGAGCAATGATTGACGGAGCCGGTATGACGATCGCTGGGCAGGCGCTTGAATCAGTGCGAATTTCATTCTTCCTTCCGCTCAGTTGTTTTGTCGTTATCGCAATTTTTGGTTTTGCGGTTGCGGTATGTTCTCCTAAGCCAGCTGCAGAGTCTTGATCGGTAGAACGTTTCATTCAAACAGGAGTTTCCTAGTCGGTGAGAAATAATCCATGAGTATGGCCCCCACAGTTTGGAACGGTGTTCTTCCGCGAGTTGGAATTCGGCCAACAATTGATGGTCGACTTGGTGGAGTTCGTGAATCACTAGAAGACCAGACATTGAACCTCGCCAAGCGAGTTGCAGAATTAATATCGAGTGAACTGCGGTACCCAAATGGAGAAGCAGTCAATTGTGTCATAGCAGAAACATGTATCGGTGGCGTTGCTGAGGCAAACGCATGCGATGACTTATTTCGTCGCGAAAACGTCGGTGTTTCACTGACTGTGACCCCCTGCTGGTGTTACGGTAGCGAGACCATGGATATGGATCCACTGCGTCCCAAAGCTGTGTTTGGATTCAATGGAACGGAGCGACCGGGCGCCGTGTACCTGGCTGCAGTGCTCGCAGGGCATAGCCAGAAAGGAATACCGGCATTTGGAATTTATGGCCGAGATGTTCAGGATGCAGGAGATGCTGCTATGCCTGCGGATGTACTGGACAAAATCCTTGATTTTGTCCAGTGTGGTTTAGCTGCAGCCTTAATGCGGGGAAAAGCCTATTTGTCGATGGGTGGAACCTCGATGGGTATCGCTGGTTCAATGGTCGACTATGCATTCTGGGAGAAGTGGCTCGGCATGCGAGTTGAGGACATTGATATGACCGAGTTTGTTGGTCGTATGCAGAAGGGGCAGTTTGATCCAGAAGAGTTCAAACGAGCAATCGCGTGGGTGAAGGAACATTGTGTAGAGGGCGAAGATTACAATAGTCAGGAGACTAAGCGATCGCGCGAGCAGATCGATTCAGAATGGTCGGACTCTGTCAAAATGTCGTTGATTGCTCGAGATCTGATGGTTGGTAATCCGCAGCTTGCGAAGATGGGCTTGGAAGAACAGGCACAGGGGCACGGTGCCATTGCCTCCGGATTTCAAGGCCAACGGCAATGGACCGATCACTTCCCTAACGGTGATTTCCTTGAAGCGATTCTGAACACGTCATTTGACTGGAATGGAAAACGATCGCCATACATCGTTGCGACGGAAAATGACGCACTTAATGCGGCTACAATGCTTTTTGGTCACTTGCTCACAAATACTGCCCAAATATTTGCTGATCTTCGAACATATTGGAGCCCGGAGGCTGTTGCAACGGCTTGTGATGGCTACCAACTTCAAGGGGCTGCTGCTGACGGCCTTCTCCACCTCATTAATTCCGGTCCCGCAGCGCTTGATGGGACGGGGCAGCAACAAGATCAAGACGGCGCGCCAGCCATGAAGCCATTCTGGGACATAACAGACGATGAAGTGGCAAAGTGCCTCAAGGCGACAACATGGCACCCTTCTATAACTGAATATTTTCCGGGTGGTGGCCTGAGTACTCGATATCGAACCTTGGGAGATATGCCGGCCACAATGACCCGGATTAATCTTGTGGCAGGTCTCGGGCCGGCGATTCAGATTGCTGAGGGGCAGACTGTTGAACTCCCAG
>DONH01000452.1 GCA_003509235.1 Planctomycetaceae bacterium | reverse complement strand
AGAGAGAGGGCGAGGGGTTCGCCTCCTCCGGAAAGCTGTGCGGTTTTGTAAAGGCTTCCTCCGCCAACAACAAGAAAAACTGCCAGCGCAACCCCTACGAGAATATCTGGTCTCCAGAATGTATCTGGTCCAAATTGATTAACAAGCATTTCTCGCTGCTGTGACGCCTGTTCAAGGCCTCCTAGATAGAGCGACATGATAAGTACGTAGGTGCCAGCGATCAGGCCTATTACCGCAACGACGAATAGCCAGACAAGCATGCCTGTTTTGCGGCGAGCGCGATCCTGGTGCTCAAAAAAGTTCATTACAAAATTCGTCCCATGAAGGTAGCGACATCATTCCGTGACAAACTGGTCGGTCGCTCTGCCCGACTGAGAGCGAACCTAATGCGTTGTGCGAACTTGTTAAAATGAAACTGAAGGCGCGGCCTGAATTGCTTGTTTGTCATCAAACTCCAGAAGTGATGCATGTTGGAAGCCAAATGTGCCAGCAAAAAGTACCGGAGGAAATGATTCTCGGTACATGTTGTAGGCGGTCACGGCATCGTTAAATGCTTGCCGTGAGAACGCTACTTTATTTTCGGTGCTGGTTAGTTCTTCCTGGATTGCCATCATGTTCTGGTTCGCCTTCAGGTCTGGGTAGGCTTCGGCCAGTGCAAAAAGTCGACCGAGGGACTGAGTAAGCATGGTTTCTGCACCACCAAGTGCACCCATGGCAGCAGGATCGCCAGGATTTGCGGCCGCCTTGCCGGCTGCTGATGCAGCTTGATTTCGAGCATTGATAACGGCCTCAAGCGTCTCACGTTCGTGAGACATATAGCCTTTCGCAGTTTCTACAAGGTTTGGAATGAGGTCATATCGCCGCTTCAGTTGGACATCAATTTGGGCGAACGCATTCTTGTTACGTGCACGTAAAGAGACAAGCCGGTTGTAGATTCCAGCAAGCCAAAATCCAAGGAGAACGAGTACGCCAAGTACGACAAGTAAAGGAATAAGCATCGGAAACCTCCAAGTGCAAAAATGCGTGGCAAAGCTGCATAAGCCCCACTGGTTCATAAGATTACCAAACGAGTGACAATCTGACATACTAGAACACAAGAAAGTCCAAATCTGCCGTAGGGGAAGAACATGTTTCGTTTTGTATGCCTGGCTCCATGTTTTCTCGTAATTTCAGCAGACGCTGCTGAGTGGCCCCAGTGGCGTGGTCCTCAGGGGCAGGGCCATGCGCCTACAGCCAAGAATCTGCCCAATCAATGGAAAGTCGGTCCAGCGGGTAAAGAGATTTCCGGCGGTGAGAATATTCAATGGCGAACAGAGATACCTGGCCGGGCGTGGTCGTCTGTTACGGTAGACGGTGAAACGCTATGGCTTACAACAGCAATTGAAGACGGAAGTGCTCAAGAAGGACCTCCGCCACCTGGTGAAAAAAAACATCAGCCGCGGAGTGTCGCCAAGTCAGTGACGTTTCGGGCACTTGCTCTAGACACCCGAGAAGGCCAGATTCTTGAGGATGTAGAACTTTTTTCAGTAGATAATCCTCAGCCAACACATGTGCTCAACAGTTTTGCATCACCATCTCCAGTGCTCGGCCAAGATCGTTTGTATTGTCAGTTTGGTGACTATGGAACTGCGTGTGTCGACACAAAGAAGGCGTCCGTGGTTTGGCATAACCGCAGCCAACGATTGAATCATGAGAATGGCCCGGGGAGCACACCTGTCCTTTGGCAAAACCTTCTTATTTTTCACTGTGATGGAAGTGATGTGCAATATGTTGTTGCACTTGATACGAACACGGGGAAAGAAGTCTGGAGAACTGATCGAAGTGGTGAAATGAATGAGAATCCGGAGATGAAAAAAGCCTATGGAACTCCACTGATTACTTCTGTTGGCGGACGTGACGTAGTGCTCTCTCCGGGATCAAACTGGATTTACGGATACGACCCAGAAACAGGGAAAGAACTCTGGAAAGTCAGCTATGGATTTCTTGGGTTTTCAATTGTGGCGAGGCCCGTTATTGCGGATGACGTTGTGTATTTCAGTACGAGCTTTATGAAGACCGAACTCCTTGCAATGCAACTTGGTCCGAAAGCGAGTTCAACACCAGAAATTCTTTGGCGATATAGACGCAGCGTGCCCCGTATGCCCTCACCGTTACTTGTCGGTGACGCGGTCTATCTTTTCGGTGATAAGGGGATCGCTACCTGCTTAGACAGGCATACTGGCGAAGCACGATGGACTGGTCGCCTTGGTGGAAGTTTCTCCTCCTCACCACTTTTCGCCGACGGAAAAATTTATGTCGGCAATCACGAGGGCGAGATGTTCGTAATTGAGCCCGCAGACACTCTTACCATTCTCGCAACAAATGAATTCGACGAAGCAATTATGGCGAGCCCAGCAGCCATTGAAGATTCGCTCTTTGTGCGAACAGACAGAGCGATGTACCGAATCAAAAAGGCCGGTTTCTAGTGTCAAATTTATGGTGTTTGGATGTTTGACACCAGACTCCAACACGCTCGGGGCATGTATCGCGTAAATACGCTGTCTTTTTTGGCCACGCTTCAGCAAAGAGAAAGTAAACTGCCACCATGGCCGTACTTACTCTTGATGATCTTTCTCTTGCCTTCCGCGGAGTTCATGTTCTCGATAATGTTTCACGAACTATTGAGCTCGGTGAAAAAATCGGCTTGCTAGGTCGTAACGGAACCGGCAAAACCACACTCCTTCGTCTCATCGCAGGGAGGCAGGAACCGGATGCCGGTGCCTGCGTTTTAGCAAGTGGAAAGACAGTCTCATTCCTTCCTCAGGAAGTGCCGGTCGATATGATTGGTCGAGTTCTTGGAGTAGTTAAGGAGGCTTTGGAATCTCAGATTACAGACGGTCAACTTGAGGCGTGGGAGGCTGAAACAAAAAGTCAAAAAATCATTGATCTGATGGGACTCGACTCTGATGGAGATATACAAACGCTGTCGGCTGGGCGAAAACGGCGGGTGCTGTTAGCGCGGGCGCTTGTTACTGAACCTGACCTGTTGATGCTCGACGAGCCTACGAACCATCTTGATCTTGAAGCGATTGAGTGGTTAGAGAAATTTCTTACAAACTGGCGAGGGACACTGCTTTTCGTGACGCACGATCGTGGTTTCCTTCGACGGGTAGCCAACAGAATCTGGGAGCTTGATCGCGGTCAGCTTTTGGCATGGGAATGTGAATACGATGTGTTCCTCAAGCGAAAAGCCGCGGCCTTAGAGGCTGAAGAAAAGCAGAATGCGTTGTTTGATAAGCGATTAGCAGAAGAAGAGGTCTGGATCCGGCAGGGTATTAAAGCCCGACGAACACGGAATGAGGGTCGTGTCCGTGCACTCAAGCAGATGCGACAAGAACGACAACAGCGAAGGGAGCAGCCAGGTAGAGCGACTGTCACGATTCAGGAATCCACACGAAGCGGCACGCTGGTCTGTAAGGCAGCAGGCCTGTCTTTCGGGTATGCCGAGGAACTGGTTGTCGATGCTTTTTCGACGACAATTCTTCGCGGAGACAAGGTTGGGTTTGTCGGTCCAAATGGCTGTGGAAAGACAACTCTTTTGCGACTTCTTCTCGAAGATTTAGAGCCCAGTGCTGGATCTGTACGGCTGGGAACACAACTGAATATTAGATACTTCGATCAATTACGAGACCAACTTAACTTTGAGCAGACTGTGGTTGAGCAAATCAACGGTGGCAATGATTTCGTCACCATTGACGGAAATCAAAGGCACGTGATCAGTTATCTTCAGGACTTTCTGTTCACTGCCGAGCGTACGAGAATGCCAGTTAAGTTTCTCTCTGGCGGTGAACGGAATCGACTTCTGCTCGCCAAACTTTTTTCCCGTCCAGCGAACGTGCTTGTCCTCGATGAGCCGACAAATGATTTAGATCTCGAGACACTCGAACTTCTTGAGCAGAGATTGGTTGACTTCCAGGGGACCGTGTTAGTGGTGAGTCACGATAGAGAATTTCTGGATAACGTTGTAACGAGTGTCATTGCCTTTGAGTCAGGTAGAGTGCGGGAATATGTTGGTGGGTATTCCGATTGGCTGCGGCAGCGCGGCAGTGTTGCCGTGCCAAAGAAGCGTTCGAGTTCTTCCGATGGGAAACAGGCCACAGCACCAGATGTGCCGGTGAGGAAGCCACGCAAATTGTCGTACAAAGACAAACGAGAGCTTGAGCAGCTGCCGATACAGATTGAGGGATTGGAGGCTGAGGTTGCAGCTCTTCATGAATTGATGGGTGATGCATCCTTTTATCGTCGGCCGGCAGAAGAAATCGCTTCTACTCAGAAGTGTCTACAAGAGTTAGAGGCTCGCGTGGCGACTGCCTACTCGCGTTGGCAGAAGCTTGAGCAATCTGCTCAGTGAAGGTGACGCTGTACAGTACGACCCACCTAGAGCCTTGGTTCTGTATTGGTTGCCACAATCTGGACAGATGTAATTGTTGTCCCTGGCCTGTTTCTCGATAGGAGTAACCGATAGAGGGGCGGCACGTCCTGTTGAAGTGAAGAGAGAGTGGTGTCACTTGTTGATTTGAGCATCGCGAAGTCGTTGCTGGAGTTGTGTCGTGAGCGATTTCTTGATTGCCTGAAATTCTGACTTATCAGCGAGGTTTATAAACTGAAGTGGGTCGTTGTTCATGTCGTAAAGCTCCTCTGTGCCATCCTTGTATCGCATGAACGACCATTCTGGTGTTCGGATGGCATGTCCTGAGTTGGTGTTCTGCCCCTTGTTGTAGATCGACAACGCACTTTCACGAACTGAGGCTGCTGGGTTCTTAAGAAGAGGGATAAGGCTTTTTCCTTGAACGCTGGCAGGTGTCTTAATGTTAGTGAGGTCTGTCAGTGTTGGGAAAATATCAACTAACTCAACAAGCGACTGAGTTCTTCCTGATGGCATGCCCGGCGATGCAATTATAAGAGGAACGCGCGTGACTTCTTCGTGGAAATTGGATTTCTGCCAAAACCCATGTTCGCCAAGATGGTAGCCATGGTCACTGCAAAAGACGATTGCCGTCGAGTCTCGGAGACCAGCTTGATCCAGTTCATCAAGAATACGGCCGACCTGTCTGTCCATAAATTCAACAGTTGCGTAATAGCCGGCCCACATCCGTCGTTGATTGTCTGGGTGCTCTCCAATCGGATTGTTGTCATTTCGAGTCTTGGCGAGGCCCGCTTTTGGTATATCGCTGAGATCATTCTCTACAGCCTTCGGAAGAGGCATTGTGTCCCATGGATAGTGATCAAAAAAATCTTGCGGTGCAACATTCGGATAATGTGGCCGAACAAATCCAACAGCAAGGAACATGTTTTGATCACGATGTGATTTAAGTAGTTCAATCGCCTTCGTTGCAGACTTTGAATCGGGCTGGTCTGATCCGTCTCCTTCGTAGCGTACGGTCACAAACATGCGGTGCGGCATGCGGGTTGACTGCCTGTTTTCGAGGGCATCTGTAAAAATATTGAGATTCAGGCACGCGTAGTGGCCTGGAGTATGCGCCTCGAGACCAGCTGAATTAAAACGTTCATCCCACGATGATGGTAAATCATTGCCGTCGGTGCCGGCAATGATGTCGCCGGGTACCCGCATGTGGTAGATCTTGCCGACACGGGCGGAATGCCACCCAGCCTCGCGAAAACATTGCCCAAGATTTGTTGTCCCTTCGCCTTTGTAGCGGCTGTGCATAAATGATGTTCGTGACGGAGCGCACCACAGTCCTTGGCAGTAGGCGTTTTCAAAGACCATACCTTCCTTGGCAAGGCGGTCGATATTTGGAGTTTTGCACAGAGTGTTTCCATAACATCCAAGAGCACTTGCCTTCAAATCGTCTGAAACAAGAAAGAGAACACGTTGAATTTTAGGTGAATCTAATGAGTTTTCTTTGGCGTAAGTGCTTCGACCGAATGGAGCGATGAAGCAGAGCGTGATTATTAGGGTGAGTGTCTTTGATTGCATTGGTTAATTGCCCTTGGCTTTCTTTTTGAGGGCTTGCATGATGACATCAGCAACCTCGTTGCCGAGTTTCTCAGAGCCTTCTTTTGTGAAGTGCACATTTCCATTCGGGAGCATTAAGGTTTCCATTTCTGGCTTTACCGAACCGTACATGTCGTGTATTCCAATTCCGTGTTGTGCCATGATCCGCTTGGCGATGTCGTTGTAAGCGGCGGCATCTCCTTCAACACGACCCTTTGAGCCGGCGGGTACAGGAGTCGTATTTCGCCAGATAAGAACCGCGTTTGTCTTTTCGAGCTGAGAGACAAGTTGTCGCAGATTCTTTTCGTATTCTGTTGGTGGTACCTGCTGGTGGTTTTTGGGATCTTTTGGGTCTGTAAGGTTTTCGCCGTCTGGGCCGAGATACTTCAGGTCATGGAGGCCCCAGTTGAAGTGGATGACATCCCAGTCCATATCACCAAGCCATTGTGACAAGCCCTCGAGCCCTCGAGTTGTCGGTCCACAGTTTGTGAGTGGCCGATGGACATTCGCCTTCCCGCGAAGGGCCTCACGAGCAGGGACTGTATACCCAATAGAAATCGAATCACCGATAAGTAAGACCCGAGGCAGGCCTTTGATGTCCTCAACGGGTACCATGGCAGGATTTTTAGAACGTTGGCTTCGTTTTGTTGTTTTTGCTTGGTTTTGTGATGAGCGTTTCTGAGGTGCGGTGTCAGCCTCGGCTTGGTGTGCGTTCGAACCAACAAGGAGTGATGCAAGAAACAGGCTGGTAATGAAGAGGCTATATAAGTGGTGTCGCATTGGGGAAAGCCTTGTATGAAGAAGGGAATTGTTGCACTGCAATGGCCTGAGAGAAACCACGCATTCGAATGACGGTGTTTCCGGTCAAAGACATAAATGTTCCTTGATAAACATAGTACCAGAAACCGTATGCTGTAAGATTTAATACGTGGGGGTGTAGTCTATTACAGTCTCATTGGCCTTTATGTTTTTGGTAGCAGAGTACGTCGAAAACGTGGCGTTCGCATGGGTGCGGGTATTGGAGAAAAGATGAAGTTCTTTTGGAATATGGTATTTGTGCAGGCGGGGCTTGTTTTGTTGTGTCTTGCTGGACCATGCGTTGCACAGGTGTCAAAGAACAAAACGGTACCAACGCCCCAGCCGGCACAGAAGAAGCAGGTGGTAGCCATAAATCAACCGGTGCCAAAGAAACGAAAAGTAGCAAAAAAACTACGGTTTCATGTGCAACAACTTCATAAAGATTTTAACGAAGGCTGTGCTGTTGGTGATATCAATAACGATGGCCACCTCGATGTGACTGCGGGTGCCTTTTGTTATATGGGGCCAGAATTCAAACAGTATCCTTTGCGGCGATTATTGCCGTTTCGAGATGACTACATGGAAAATAACGGGGAGCATCTCGTCGATGTCAACAAAGACGGTTGGCTTGATGTCGTGTCAGGGTCATTTATGCAGCCGGAACTCTTCTGGTATGAAAATCCTGGGACGACGACTCCGAAAGATGACTGGTGGAATGTTCATAGACTTGTAAATACTGAGCAGACGCACAATGAGAATACACGGCTGCATGATCTTGATGGTGATGGTATTGGTGAGGTAGTGATTGATAGCTGGAATGAAAAAAATCCACTGGTGGCGTGGAAGATTGAGCCAGGTCACGACCCATCAGTCTCGAAAGTAGTCATAGGTCCGGCCGGCAGTGGTATTTCAAATGGTCATGGGATTGGTTTTGGCGACGTGAATGGTGATGGTCTTGAAGATGTTATCTTTAAAAACGGCTGGTATGAAAGGCCATCACGTGATGCTATGACAACACCATGGACGCATCACGCAGACTGGTCGTGGGATCATGCTGGGTCGCCCATGTTGGCGGTTGATCTGAACAACGATGGGAAAACGGACGTCATTTGGGGAGATGGTCATAACTACGGTCTGTACTGGATGGAGCAACGAGAACCTGCGGCTGATAGTTCAACCAATTGGAAAATTCATACGATTGATAAAAAGTTTTCTCAGCCTCATACGATGGCGTGGGCTGATATGGATGGTGATGGCAGGCCAGAGCTCATTACCGGCAAACGGGTCAAAGCACACTCAGGAAAAGACCCGGGTGGACTGGAAGATCCGGTTGTATTGATCTACTCATGGAATCCTGAAACGCTCCAGTTCTCAAAAAATGAGATTCATCGGGGTGAGGCAGGTGTTGGGCTCCAGGTCCGCATTGCGGATCTCAATGCTGACGGTCGTCCTGACATTGTGGCCGCTGGGAAAAGCGGCACGCACATCCTTTGGAACGAGGGTGTGCGATAGATGTTCACCTGAACCGGTGTACGCCGTCGAGTCGACGATTTGGCTCGAAAAGGTGTCGTGAGCCGAACGATCAGTTGTTACGGTGTGGCAAGACGCTTGCAAGACTATCATTGACCGCCCTATCCTTAGGTGAGAGAGCTTGGGTGTTTGGATACTATTTTTTACTTTTCAAATTCAGAGGTTTCATGATGCTGCGTCCCCTTCTTACATTCACCACTTTTTTCTTAACCGCCTCACTTGCCATGGCTGGCGAATGGATTTCGTTGAGCGGTAGTGACTCGCTCGAAGGGTGGAAAAAGCTTGGCGGTGGTGCGACCTACGTTTCGAAAGATGGCGTGATTACCGGGACAACCGGCGAAGGAAAGAACACCTTTCTTACTTGTGGTCCGTACAGCGATTTTGATTTGGAATTTGATGTTCGTTGTGACCCCAAGTTGAACTCAGGTGTTCAGATCCGAAGCCATCAATATGCCGAAGAGACACCACAGGAATCCAAGCCCGACCGAATGCGTGAAAAGGGCGAGGTGTACGGCTACCAATGTGAGATACGCGAAACGACCAACGGAGAGAATGGTTGTTCCGGAAATTTTTGGGACGAAGGTCGCCGAACACGATGGCTTGATACAGCCGTGAATGCCGAGGAGAAGCAGGCCGTCTACAAGCCGGGTGAATGGAATCGGTTTCGGATCATTGCACAGGGTGACCGAATTCGAAGCTTCGTCAATGGGACTGCCGTTGCGGACTATCGAGATGATCGGGACGCTTCCGGATTCATTGGCCTTCAGGTGCATGCAATCAAGAAAGGTGCCGGCCCCTACAGCGTCGCTTGGAAGAATATTCGCATCCGAGAGCTTGATAAAGTTGAAAAAGTCGATTGATCTTGGGCGAGCCATTATTTCCTGATTTCATAACGACTGT
>DONH01000111.1 GCA_003509235.1 Planctomycetaceae bacterium | reverse complement strand
CGGAACCTTTTTCACCTGCCCGATAAACAGGCACCAAGTGCATGAATACGGGACTTCACTGGAATCTTGACTGACCAATAAAACATACAGACCGGAACACACAAGCAAGAAATACAGAGTCTTACCGAACCCCAGCTTCTGCGGCGATAGGCACATGCCACATCGGCACAGAACTTGCAATGCTTCATTTTAGGATTGTGAGGAAATATGCCCACGAGAGAGATCTTGAGTGCGTAACCAATTATTCAATCGTGATGCCTCAATGATTAACGCCCTCGCATTTCTTTGAAAACACGACGTGCCTGCTGATCCTTTCAAGGAGCACAGTAGTCATAGATGGCAACAAAAAATCGGTATTCACCAGCTAAATACACGTGAGCAAACCATGCACCTGTGTCTATTAACCCTCCATTTATGGATGCCCCAATGGCTTGGGTGAGCAGTCCGCCTAGCTCGCTCAGGTCGGGGCATCCGTATGCTTAGTCCTAAAAAGGGTACCATGACGTAAGCTGTTTATTATTAACACAAACTCAAAGGCGTATCCGGTGAAACTGATTATTGCAATCATCCAGCCCGACAAACTCGAACGAGTCAAACAAGCATTGTCAGACGTTGAGGTCTTTCGTTTGACAATCCTCGATGTACAAGGATTCGGCAGGCAACTTGGTCACGCAGAGACTTACCGTGGTCATGAAATTGCAATTAATCTCTTACGCAAGGTCCAACTTCAAATAGCTATTAATGATGAGTTCGTTGAGCCAACCATCCAAGCGATTCAGAAGAGTTGCCGATCCGGACTAGCTGGAGAGATTGGTGACGGAAAAATTTTCATTCTACCGATGGATGAATGCGTCCGCATTCGCACAGGAGAACGAGGAGAAGAAGCTATTTAAAAACATGACCCCTAAAACGAATCACAGAGCGATCAGAGCTGCTGAGGATGAAGCCTTGGCTTGTCTCCAATGGCGACACGATTCACTGCGGCAAGAAATGCTTTTGCGGACGCTTCTAGTGAATCAGTTGACACACCTCTCCCTCGGTGCAGTTGTCCTCTGTATCGCTCAGAAGTTGCTTCAAGCTCAACAGACACTTCTGCCTGAGCGTCTTTACCGACCGTGACGGCCTGCACCCGAAAATCACGGCAGACCGTTGTGATACCTGTTATTTTCTCAATCGCAAGAAAGATGCCATCAATTGGACCGTCGCCACTTGTTATCGACACTGCCTGACTTTTTCCATCTTGTTTAACGCGAAGCGTCACTGTCGGCGCATTGCCACTTTCGCACGAAACCGAGTACCCTTCAAAAACGAAGAGCTCTGGCAGCACGGCAAATTGCTGTTCACAGAGTGCTGCAATATCTCCATCATAAATTTCTTTCTTCCGATCTGCCAGCAGTTTAAATTGTTCGAAAACTGTCTGAAGCTGTTCTCCTGTCAACTGATAACCAAGAACGGCTGCCCGGTCTGCCAGAGCTGCTCGACCACTGTGTTTACCAAGCACCAGATCAGTCCGTTCAAGCCCAACGTCCTCTGGACGCATGATTTCATATGTGCTTCGATCTTTCAGCATGCCATCCTGATGAATGCCCGCCTCATGGGCGAACGCATTCCGTCCGACAATGGCCTTGTTTCGTGGCACCTGAATTCCTGTGATATTCGCAACAAGTCGACTCGTTGGCACTAACCGCTGCGTAGCAATTCGACTCTGGCACTTATACAAGTCGGCTCTCGTCTTGAGAGCCATCACGACTTCTTCAAGTGAACAATTCCCAGCTCGTTCGCCAATACCATTGATAGTGCACTCAACCTGACCAGCACCAGCCTGAATAGCTGCCAAGCTGTTTGCAACCGCCAACCCAAGATCGTCATGACAATGAACACTCAGAACGGCCTTATCGATATTGGGGACACGATTCCGAAGCGCATGGATCACATCAAACATTTGCTGCGGCGTAGCATACCCAACGGTATCTGGAATATTAACAGTAGTCGCTCCAACATCGATGACCGCCTCAACCACGCGACAAAGAAAATCTATTTCTGTACGAGCGGCATCCTCTGGCGAAAACTCAATATCTCCACATTTTTCTCTTGCCCGACGGACACCTGCTACCGCTCGCCGAACGACCTCGTCTTCATTCATCCGGAGTTTGAACTCACGGTGGATTGCACTCGTTGCTAAAAACACATGAATTCGAGGGCGGGCTGCTTCAGTGAGTGCTTCCCAGGCGCGGTCTATATCACTGTCGTTGCACCGAGCGAGGCCACAAATTATCGGTTCTCGAACTGCACGACCGATTTCACGAACCGATTCGAAGTCACCGGGAGAAGCAATTGGGAAACCCGCCTCAATGACATCAACTCCTAACTGAGACAATGCATGCGCAACCTCAATTTTTTCGGTCAGATTCATGCTTGCACCCGGAGATTGTTCTCCGTCTCGAAGCGTCGTATCAAAAATTTGGACTGATTGATGAGCAGACATGATCAGTTAAAAACTTGCCTTTCCAAGATAATCCAGACACTCCTCAGAATAATGTGGCCTCGGAACCACAAGCATAATTTAGCAGACCCCTTTTATTGTCCACCCTCTCGGAACACTTGCTACCCCCAAGAACCTATGGCATCCGTACATAGCCAGGAAATAGCTGCTTCCGCCTAATATCGGGTCCCTGCTAGCACCATGCGGCATTGCAGACCATCTACATGCCTCCAAAGTTCCGCTCTGGTATCATCAAAGCTTGGGAATTTCGACGGACACGACTAAGACAACTCTAATCGAGTAGACACAAGATGACACTTCGTGAGTTCCAACAACTCATTCGCAACATGTACCACGACAAGGATGCTGCGCGTGGTGTCGAAGGAACATTCATGTGGCTGACGGAGGAAATTGGGGAACTCGCAACTGCCTTACGAAGCGGCTCGCCTGAAGAGCAAGCCTTGGAGTTTGCTGATGTCTTGGCATGGATCGCAACCATTGCAAATGTTGTCGATGTCGACCTCGAGCTTGCAATTGCAAAAAAATACGGACAGGGATGTCCTGGCTGCGGGCAAATTTCTTGTACCTGCCCCGATGCGGAGAAGCCATAATGATTCCTAGGCAACTCATACTCTGCTTCCTTTTTTTGATTGCCACACCGGTGGTTGGTATGGCGACATCTGACAGTCAGGAGTTCTCGGCTGAAATTGGCTTGAACGGATTTGTTCGTGCAGGACACTGGGCCCCGGTGACACTTCGAATTCCACAGTCTCTTGCGCAACCATCAACTCGCTACGTTGCTGTAGAAGCGCAGGACCCAGATGGACAATGGCTTCGATCACCACTGATTCGTCCCACTTCGATAAACGATACACAATGGGCCGCAAGGCTTCTTGTAAAGATTGGCACCCGAGACAGCACCATTCGGGCCATGGTCATCGACACGACGGAACCAAAGGCAGACAGATCGCATCTCACAAAGGTGGTTGCTTCAAAAATAGTACCGATTCCGCGACTACTGGAATCAAGTCAGGAAGTCTTGATGCTTCTCGGCGACCTCGAGAATGCGACAAGGGCGTCTCGACTTGCGACTCGGGAAGATGGGTCACGAATGCTTGTAGTTTCTCCCGAGCCACGTTCCGAATCGCTTCCACTCTCTTCTGTTTTTGGCCCTCCGGGGCTAACGTTTGACGGCATCGACAAGGCGATAATCTGCGGAAGTGCGGTGGCACGAGGCATTTCAGACGATCGCCTTCTTGAGCTTGATGCATGGATTCGGGAGGGAGGCGACCTCCTTCTCATATCAGGAATGTCGCTTCCGGCTGCCATATCAACGTCTCCATCTCTCGAGTCATGGCTGCCTGGCAAATTCAGCCGGCTGGTCCCATTACGTCGGGCATCTGCACTTGAAACATACGCGAGATCCAGTCGACCACTCGCCCGCCGAGCTATCGAAGAGCTACAGATTCCAATTTTCGAAAATCTTCCAAAACTACAGGGGGTGATCGAGGCTTCAGTTGGTGGTACCGAAAACGACCCACCACTTGTCGTGCGCCGTGCCTATGGCTTCGGACGGATCACATGGATTGGTATCGATCTTGATATACGAACGTTTGCCTCATGGCCTGGCACCGACTCACTTGTGCTAAAACTACTCGATATCGAGGACAGTAGAGATTCTGAAGGAAGAGCAGGGGAGGCAAGGCGGGGCGGCCTCGACTTGGCAGGACAATTAAGGCTCGCAGTTGACAACTACCTGAGTGTCTCCGTTATTCCGTTTGAGCTCATTGCACTCATCGGGATGCTCTATGTTGCTGCACTCTTTCCGCTTGACTGGTGGGTCGCCCGACGAAGCGAGCGTTTCAGATGGATAACTTGGCTGACCTTGCCGCTCATTGTCCTCGCCTTTACAGGCATCACTTGGTCAACCACACAACAATTTAAATCTGACGGATGGCAGATCCACACTGCCGGTGTTTTTGATATTGACGAGGCAACCCAAACATGTCGATCAACCAGCTTTGCCGGCATCTGGGCTTCAAACAATGGACGATTCAACCTTTCTGCCAACCCTGTGCAAGACACCTTCAGAGAAGATTCTCGTTCAGTGGTGAGTTGGTTTGCAGCATCTGGACGAAACATCGGCGGCCCCGATGCATTAACGCCACATCCTTCTCTTGCTGGAGCCCCCTACGAATACGGATCGTCCGCAGCCAGACTTCAGAACATCTCAATTGCAGCAGCTTCAAGCCAACTCTTTGAGGCCAACTCAACCAGCCGACTGCCAACTGTTTCGATACAATCGACGCTTAGCAGAACGGGGCAGGGAACCCTCCGTGGAACAATCACGAATCAACTTCATGTATCCCTAAACGATTGTGTCCTCATGCACGCTGGCTGGCTTTATGATATTGGCACCCTTCGCCCGGGTGACACTTTTGATCTGGAAGCAGGAAAAGGCCCACGATCTCTGGGGGCTTTTTTAACAAAAAAACGAGCTGTTAAAGAACGTAATGTTTCAGCACGATGGAAATCAGATGATCGAGACATATCACGAATTCTTGAAGTAGCTGGCATGCATCGCGCGACCGGTGGATCAGAATACACTGGACTCCAACCGGGACGACTGAAGCACATTGACATGACTCACCTCCTTGCTTTAGACCGTATTATTCTTATGGGCAAGGGACCATCTGCCACAAAATGGCTTGTACAAAAACCAAGTGAATCCGGACTCAAACATTTCAAAGATGCAGGAGACACAACTCTCTGGAGAATTGTTCTCGAGCTTCGCAACTAACTCCATGACACAAAACCTAAAACATCTTCATGATCGAAACAGTTGACCTGACAAAAAAATATGGTGACTTTTTTGCACTTGAGTCCCTAACATTAAAACTCGAGAAAGGAGATCTATTTGGCTTTATTGGCCCAAATGGCGCGGGGAAAACAACGACTATCAGAATCTTATCGACACTTCTATCACCGTCTTGGGGAGAAGCTTCGGTATGCGGCTACTCAATTTACACCCACCCGCGTGACATACGCCGGGCGATTGGCTACATGCCAGATATTTTCGGTGTATACGACGACATGCGAGTCATCGAGTACCTTGAATTTTTTGCTGCTGCCTATCGCATCGATGGACCCGCTCGACGTAAAGTTGCGGAACGTTCGCTAGACTTGGTTGATCTAGGAGTGAAAAGAGATGAACTTGTGACCAGTTTATCTCGTGGCATGACTCAGCGGCTTGGTTTGGCCAGAGTGCTTCTCCACGACCCTCAAGTACTTCTTCTCGATGAACCTGCCAGCGGTCTTGACCCAAGAGCCCGCATTGAAATGCGGGGGCTGCTCAAACGACTTCAAGATCTCGGGAAAACCATTCTCGTATCAAGTCACATCCTTCCCGAACTGGCTGACATTTGCAATCGTGTCGGAATCATTGAGTATGGACAACTTCTTGCCCAGGGCGACGTAACAGATCTTCTTGCTAAGGTACGAGGCAGACCTGTCATCTGCATTGAAGTAGACGGTGACCCGGAGAAATCAGCCCGCCTTCTGGAAGATTGTCCTGGCATCGCTGAGGTCAACATCCTCGAAGGCATCATCCGTGCAACACTCGACGACCGTTCGGTTGATATATCACTTCTTCCAGCCACAATCGTTGCGAGTGGTGAACGGTTGCTTGGTATGAGGGAAGAGGAAATAAACTTGGAAACGGCATTCCTGGAACTGACAAAAGGCTCCTTAGGCAGGCAGGCAGACGATGCCCCACAAGGCTGGGGCAAACTACAGGATGGCCAGTCAGCGTAGATTTATGCTTCGGTACTTTCTCATCACTGTTATTGTGTTCTCTGGGCTACTCACCACGTCCAGCAGTGGGTTTGCCCAGCCCGCGGCAGCAAAGCAGGTTCAGTTCTCGGTACCTAGTCGAAACTCCTCAGCTGACCGATACGCAAACGCTCGGGAGCGAATGGTTCGTGAAGATATAGCTGCCAGCGGTGTTACCGACACTCGTGTTCTTGAAAGCATGCGACTGACACCCCGTCACGAGTTCGTTCCTGCCGCTCAACGGCCACTGGCTTACTTTGATATGTCTCTACCCATCGGAGAGCGACAGACCATCTCTGGTCCCTTTGTCGTAGCCTATATGACCGAACAACTCGATCCGAAACCTACTGATCGGGTACTCGAAATCGGAACTGGAAGTGGCTACCAGGCTGCGATCCTCTCGCCGCTTGTAGGAACGGTTTACTCGATTGAAATACATGATGCACTTGGGCGGCGGGCGCGCTCAACACTACGACGTCTTGGGTATACCAATATCGTAACAAAAATTGGTGATGGGTTTGCAGGATGGGAAGAGAAGGGGCCTTTCGAAAAGATTATTGTCACATGCTCCCCTGAAGAAATTCCGTTGCCACTCATAGATCAGCTCGTTGAAGACGGCATTATGATTATTCCAGTGGGTGAACGATACGAACAAACACTGGTGCGGCTCCAGAAAAGAGCAGGGGAGTTGGAGCGAACGGATCTCGTGCCAAGTTTATTCGTTCCGATGACAGGAGAAGCCGAAAAACGGCGTGCGGTGCTTCCGAATGGAGTGAAACCGCGCTTAGCGAATTCAAGCTTTGAAGAGTGTTTGCCAGACAGTGAAACACCAACTGCTTGGTATTATGGCCGACAAGAGACCCTTCTTGAAAACTGCGACTCACCAGATGGCCAGAGACATCTTCTTCTCAAAAACAGTGAGCCTGGGCGACCAGCGCATATCTTTCAAGGGTTTCCAATCGATGGCCGCTCTGTACGTGAACTGAAAATTTCATATCAGGTGCGCGTGGCGGAACTCGGCAGTGGCCGGATACCCGCCGAAAAACCAGGCGTTGCGATCCGATTTTTCGACGAGCGACGGGCACGTTCGACGCGGCTTGTTGCTCCGCTGAGGATTTTGAACAGCGAATGGGGTCTCGTTACAGGCTCGCTATTGGTGCCCACATGGTCCCGAGAGGCAATTCTGCAGGTGGGACTCATGGGTGCTACCGGTCAGATTGAAGTTGACAAAATCCAAA